>JAZUOK010000063.1:0-4853 GCA_045604665.1 Eubacteriales bacterium
AGCTGCAGGAGGCTCTCGATGCAGGAGCCGATATCATTATGCTTGACAATATGTCAAACGAACAGATGAAAAAAGCAGTTGAGATCGTACACGGCAGAGCCATCACCGAGGCCAGCGGCAATATGGGAGAAAAGGACCTGAGAGCCGTTGCCGAAACGGGCGTTGATCTCATTTCCATCGGTGCCTTGACTCACTCGGTCAAAGCTCTTGACATCAGCCTCAAATTTAAATTCTAAACAAAAAAGCGACCTCTTCGGTCGCTTTTTTCATTTTGTGCGAAAGATCTTGCGGAGTATCCCTTTCAAAAATCGCGGCGAGCGAAACACAATAATTTTCATCTCTTTCCTCCTATCCCTTTGAAAAAATAATGCCTGCAGTGACAATGACACCTGCCTCTAAAACGATCAGCACCGATTCGGGAAGAAAAAATGCCGTTAAGATCCCACAGCCAAATGCCATTACACCGATCCCCACCGTTTTTGTTACCGTTATCATCTCGATCATCCTTTCCTCTCTATTGTATGCATCAAAAGGGGAAAAGGTGTCATTTTTTTCTTCCTTTCATATATTGATACGAGGTGAATTTATGAAAAAAGAGAAAAAAGATGAAATCTCCCTCCCCTTTCGGGAACAAAGGATCACAGGGAAAATGGAGAATGAAAGCTGCATTGCCTACTCCATATCCCTTCCCACCCTGCCTTGGGAGGATTTGAAGGAAGATTCTTTTTTTGCCGACCTTTCGGGTGCCTTTTTACACTTTTTGGAAACAAAAAGCCGAGAGAAACGAGAAGGCGTATATTTCGGCGGTATTTCCTACAAGACATCGGGTCAAAAGGTTTTCCTTTCCGCCGCCTTTTCCCCTTTTGAAGAAAGGGTGTTTTTCCCCATTGCTACCCTTTTCTTTTCCGAAAAAGGAGACCTTGAGAAAATCACAAAACCCCAAAGAAAAAGAGAGGTATGACCTCTCTTTTCCTTTTATATTATTGATGCCAATCATTTCCTTTTAAAAATTCTCTTTTCCAGTCCACAAGGTCATTTTCCTCGCCAAATACCGCTCTTTCTTCCGCTTCTCTCTCCTCAAGGGGTGAAAATGTCCTTGCATTTCGAGGGAAGCACCCTGCCTCCACCCCTCTTGCGATTTCAAAAAGTCGGGTACGGGTAGCGTTACCTACCACCCCGTCGGGAGTAAGCCCGAAGATCCTTTGGAATACCTTAACTGCCTCTTCCGTTCTGCTGCCGAAGGCACCGTCCACACGAACCGTGGGAATGGGCGAAAGCTCCGTTCCGATCAGATTCAGCCTTGCCTGAAGAGATGCCACCTCACTTCCCTGAGAGCCGTAGCGCAAGGTTCTGCCGCTTTGGGTAGGTCCCGAATCAAAACAGCCCGACTGGGTGGAGCCGAACACCCGATTGAGGGCATTCCAGGTTTCTCTTCCGATGATGCCGTCGTCCGAAAGACCGAACAGCCTTTGAAATTCCCGTACGCCACTGCGCATGCGGCTTCCGAAAACCCCGTCCTCTTCAAGGCGCGGTATGGTTACAAAAACAGGCCTTGTACGGTTGAGAAGGATCTGCTCGTAAAGCACCTCATCCCCCGAAGAGCCGAGACGCAAAAGCCTTCCCGGATAAGGCTGAAGGATAATACTTCCCCCTTCGGTAATATCCAGATATACCTGAACGATCCGATTCCAGGTATCTTCCCCTACGATTCCATCTTGATTCAGCCCGTAGGTGCGCTGAAAGGAAAGCACGGAATTTTCCGTACGGCTACCGAAAAAGCCATCGATCTCAAGGTCGGCAACAAAGGGATTGAAGGCGGCAATGTTTTTTAAATAAAACTGCAGATTTTGCACCGCTGTTCCCGTATCCCCAAGGCGCAAAAGACCGGGGTAGGCGTTGTCATCGTATTGGGGCCTTTCCCCTTCGCTGTTTAGTTCCGCAAGCTTTTTCACCGCTACATAAATATAGGAAATGCGGTACCAGGTCTTCTTGCCCACTACCCCGTCTGCCGTCAGATCAAAAATACGCTGAAATGCCCGAACGGCGTTTTCCGTTTCACTGCCGAAAATACCGTCCACCTGATTGATGGCAGGAATGGCAGGGTAATTGACACGGATTCGGTTTAATTGCTGCTGAATGGTACGAACATCTCTTCCGGAAGAGCCGCGGCGCAAGGGAGACCCGGGATAGGAGGATTCAATGGCGCGCACATTATTTGTTTCTGCGATCTCCACACTGCCATAGTAAAATTGCAGGATCTCCAAAACGCTTCTTCCGGCATTGGCAAGGCTCACCGTTCCCCACTGGGAAAGCCCTGCGCAGGTTACCGTGGTCCCGTTACAGTATTCTGCAAAAAAGGGATCGATCCTTCCGGGCCTGCGAATATATTCATTGAAGATCTCATCTACAATGGTGGAAATGCTTTCGTATATGTTTCTGCCGTAGACATAATACTGATCGTAGGCGGTGGAATTTGTAATATTGAAATTGTACCCGCGGGAAGGATACCACTCGGTAAATACCCGGTTGAGAATAAAGGAAATCTGACAGTGAATGTTGGCGCGAAGGCTGTTTTCAGGCCAGGTAGGATAAATTTCACTGGACGCTACATTTTTAATATAATCAATAAAAGGAACCGATACATTTGCCGCAGAGGAAGAGGGAGAGCCTAAATGCACCGTGACCCGTTCGGGAATAAAGACCTCTCCCAAAACCCTTTCCCCCTCCCCGGGTCCCTCAATACGGTTTTCCGGTGTGGTCCTGAGGGCGTGAGGCCCGATCTCATAGGAAAGCACCTCATCTTCACTTTGTCCCCTGGGGATCATTTCCACGGGAAGGTAGCTTTTTTCACCGGCAAAGATCTGGATCCCCCGTATCTGAAAGGAATAGAATCCTTCCGCAGTGACAAGGGCATCGCAAGTGGAATAGGGCTGCTCCTCTTCCGGTCTGAGGGACAGGCTTCTTTCGGGGGCCTCGATCAAAAATTCTCTCGAAACCGAGCCGTTTGCCGACAGGACCGTGTCCTCGCCCACAAGTTCCCCTGTGGGAAGGGTGACCCGAACGGTGGCGGTAGAAACGGGAAAAGCACTGTCTGCCGTTCGCACAGTAAAATACAAACTTCCTTGAGGCATAAAAATCTCCTTTCAAAAAAGCATATTTTTCTTATTTTATGCCGAAGTTCCTTTTTCCGTTCTCATTTTTCATTGACAAAAATGGCCTTTCTTGCTATCATAGAGAAAAATGTCGAGAGGAGGAAATTTTATGGCACGAACAAAAAGCACATCGATCCGCAGTATTGTCTATGCTGCCGTTTGCCTTGCAATGTGTATGGTCCTTCCTCTTTTGACAGGAAACATTCCCGAGATCGGCCAGCAGTTTGCTCCCATGCACTTTCCCGTGCTCCTTTGCGGCTTTATCGCAGGGCCCTTCTGGGGCGGTGTGGTCGGCTTTATTGCACCCTTTCTTCGCTACCTCATTTTCAGTGTCCCCGTGATCTATCCTCAAGGGGTCCGTATGGCCTTCGAGCTTCTTACCTACGGTGCAGCGGCAGGGCTCTTTTATCGGTATCTGCCCAAAAAGCCCTTCGGCATCTATGTTTCCCTTTTGTGTGCCCAGTTCTTCGGAAGATTTGCCTGGGGCATCTGCCAATATCTCCTCAGCGTTTTTGATAAATCCAACGAGTTTTATCTGGAAATGATCATGGCACAAACCATTACCTCTTCCCTCTACGGTATTGCCATTCAGCTTGTTCTCATTCCTCCCATTGTCTTTGCCATGCAAAAGGCAAGATTCATTTCAAAATATTAAGAAAAAAACCGCTGTTCTTTTTTCGCGAAAAAAGAACCAAAAAAGCTCCATAATAAAACAAAAAAGATAACCTTGGACATAAAAAACCAAGGTTATCTTTTATTATTTTAAAGCTTTCTTTGCTTACTTTCCCACCAGCGAAAGTTCCACCGACCAAAACAAGTTTTGGGGTGTCACTTTTTTTAAAAAGAAAGTAAGGGAGTTTACTTATCGTAAATGACTGCGCTTTTTTCGAGCGGAACGAAGCAATTACCCTTTCTTTTGGCAAGAAGGGCATAGGCCGTAGAAGATCACATTTTGAGAGCCAACCTCATACCCCGATTCCTTGGATAAGGACTCGATAACACCTTGGGGAAAGGGTGCATCGTAAATATGGTCACAATTTGTGCAGATGATGTGGCAGTGCCCCTGTGTCCCGTCAAAATGGTCCTCGGTGCCTGCGTGGATCCGAAGGATCTGACCTTCATCGGCAGCCATATTTAAAACACGGTAAACCGTCGCACGGCTGAGATTGGGATAACGCTCTTTCAAATCCTCATAAAGGCGCGTTGCGGAGGGGTGATCTTTGCGAGAGGAAAGCTCATCAAAAATCGCTTTTTTCTGGGCAGTATTTCTTTTTTGCATTGGACTCCTCCTTTTCTTATTGAGATTAATTATCATTATACAGGAAAAACTCTCTTTCGTCAAGGTTTTTCTTTTGCACTTGACAAAATGGAAGTTTGGTACTAAAATAGGTGGGTAAATGCGTTGAAAAAGAGTGCTGTCTTTTTGTACTTCTCACAAGAGAAGGACCGCCGTCGGCTGGAAGCGGTCCGAGAAGGGAAAGATTTGCGTTTCGCTTTGGAGCACGGCAGGGGAAGTAAGTAGTCTGCCGCGGTATGCCCCGTTACAGGCTTTTGAGTTGTCGAGGTCATTCCTCGGAAATTCAGGTGGTATCGCGAAGCTATTATGCTCCCGTCCTGAAATGGGCGGGAGTTTTTTATTTTTTTAGGAAAGGATAACAAAATGCAAGAAAAACTTGACCTGATTCGCAGTGAGATTCTGGA
>JAZUOK010000064.1:0-3204 GCA_045604665.1 Eubacteriales bacterium
ACAATGAAGTGATCCATTTTGCAGCAGAAGAACTGAAAAAGTATTATCGGATGATGATGCCCGAAGAAAAGCAGGTGTCTATCTCGGTATACCCTGATGCAAAGGAAGGCTTTCGTCTGGGGCTACTTGAGGATTTTGGTCTTGAATGTGATGCAAAGGACCCCAAGTTTGACGATATCATTCATATTGATGCAGATGACAAAGGCGGTATTCTTGCAGGCTCTAACCCAAGAAGTGTGCTTTTTGCCGTATACCGATTCTTTAAGCTGAACGGCTGCCGCTGGCTCTTCCCCGGTCCCGAGGGAGAATATATTCCCATGAAGAGAATTGAGAAGCAGTATTACCATAAAAAAGCCGATCACAGATTCCGCGGACATACCATTGAGGGAACCCCCAGCCTTCGTCAGGTGATAGAATACATTGACTTTCACGCAAAGGAAGAACTGAACGCCTTCGGGCTTTATGATGTGCAGGGATATCAATCCCAATACTACGCACATCGTTTTATGCAGAAAAATCGCCCCGAAGAAGGCTTTGATGCAGGCCTTGCGGAAACACAGTGGAGAGCCCTTTACGAAAACGAAGTTTTAAAGAGAGGTCAGATCCTCTTTTCCGGTGAGCACGATCTTCTTCCTGCGACCCTCGGGCTTGATGTGAACGATCACAGGCTTTATATAGAAGGCAAGAAAGAATTTCCCAAAGAAGTTTTTCAGTACATTGCACTATTAAACGGCGAAAGAAAATTTATCAATAACAATATGTACTTCACCCAGCTTTGCTATTCTCACCCTGAAATACAAAAAAGAATGGTGGAAAAAGCAGTTAGTATTGCAAAGAAGAATCCACACCTTGACTTTTACGGAATCATTTTTGCAGATTGGCACAGAAACCACTGCGAATGTGAGGAATGTAAAAACAGCCGTCCTTCCGATAAATATGTGGAAATTTTGAACATGATCGACGAAAGACTGACGGAAGAAGGGCTTGATACTAAGATCCTGTTTAGTTTTTACAACGATACGATGTTTGCACCCATAAAGGAAAAGATCAAAAACCCCGATCGTTTTGCTTTCCAGTACTGCCCCATCTCTCGCTCCTATTCCTCGGGTTTAACCGAGGCAAGTGTATTCCCCGAACCCCAACCATACAAATACAACGAATGGAAGCATCCTTCTTCCTCGGAAGAAACGATCGCACTCTTTCGGGAATGGGAGAAAGCCTTTGAAGGAACACGAACCGCATTTGAATACCATTTTTGGAGAAAGCAGTACCGCGATCTGGGTACGATGGATTTTGCAAGAAGAGTATATGAGGATACTCTTTCCTACCACTTTTTAAATATGCAGGGCTGTATGGAAGATGGAAGCATTAAGAGCTTTTTCCCAAACGGCTTCGCAGGTCACATCTACGCAGAAACCATGATGAACCGCGATCTTGACTACGAAAAAGAACTGGAGGATTACTACAAGCACCTCTACGGCGAAGACTGGCAGATGGTAAAGGACTATCTGCAAAAGATAACCGACACCTTTGATTTTGGATATATGCTTGCAGAAAAAAGCAAAGATCGAAAGATCGGATCTCACTATGACCCCGATCGCGTACCGCATCTTGAAAAAGCGAAAAAGATTGCGGTAGAGATGAGAGAAAAAATCAGCAGCCACATTCTGATCCCCATCCGTCCTCAGTCCATCGCTTGGCAGGATCTCTCCTATCACACAAAGTGGTGCGAAAAAATTGCAGACATTATGATCGAAAAATGTCAGAACCATACGAAAGAAGCAGTTAGGCTTTTGGAAGAAATGGAAGATGAATTCGGAAAATACGACAGTTTCCTAAGCGACCGTTTCGACTTCATTCTTGCAATGACCGGATACGATCCGATGGTGAGAAAGCACACACTTGGTGTAGAAGTTGTTTGAAAGGAAAAAACTATGATCAAAATTGCAAAGATGCGCGACAATGAAGTGATCCATTTCGCAGCAGAAGAACTGAAAAAGTACTACCGAATGATGATGCCTGAAGAAAAGCAGGTTTCCATTTCGGTATGCCCTGATGCGAAAGACGGCTTTCGTCTTGGATTGCTTGAAGATTTCGGCCTTGAAAACGACGCCAAAGACCCGAAATTTGACGATATTATCCACATTGATGCAGACGATAAAGGCGGTATACTCGCAGGCTCTAACCCAAGAAGCGTACTGTTTGCCGTATACCGCATCCTAAAGCTCTACGGCAGCAGATGGCTCTTCCCCGGTCCCGAGGGAGAATATATCCCTATGAAAAAGATCGAGAAGCAGTTTTACCACAAAAAAGCCGATCACAGATTCCGCGGACACACCATTGAAGGCGCACCCAATATGCGCCAGGTAATGGAATACATTGACTTTCACGCAAAAGAAGAATTAAATGCCTTTGGCCTTTACAATGTAGAAGGGTACCAATCTCAATACTATTACCACCGTTACATTCAAAAGAATCGTCCCGAAGAAGGATTTAACCCCGGTCTTTCCGAAACCCAGTGGAGAGCTCTTTATGAAAGTGAGCTTTCAAAAAGAGGTCAGATCATTTTCTCCGGCGAGCACGATCTTCTTCCTGCGACCCTTGGACTCGATGTAAACGACCACAGACTTTATGTGGAAGGCAAAAAAGAATTTCCCGAAGAAGTTTTTCAGTACATTGCACTGGTAAAAGGTGAAAGAAAATTCAGAGGCAGAAGTATGTACTTCACCCAGCTTTGCTACTCCCACCCGGAAGTACGAAGAAGAATGGTGGAAAAGGCAGTTGATATTGCAAGAAAAAATCCTCATCTGGACTTTTACGGCATTACCTTTGCGGATTGGCAAAGAAACCACTGCGAGTGTGAAGAATGTCTGAAGAGCCGCCCCTCCGATAAATATGTGGAAATTTTGAACATGATCGACGAGAGGCTGACGGAGGAGGGGCTTGAGACCAAGATCCTATTCAGCTTCTACACCGATATGATGTTTGCACCTATAAAGGCAAAGATCAAAAACCCCGACCGTTTTGCTTTCCAGTACTGCCCTATTACCCGCTCTTACACCTCCAGCATTACGGAAGACAGCGTATATCCCAAGCCCCTTCCCTACGAATATAATGCTTGGAAGGCCCCCTCCTCTTCCGAGGAAACCATGGCGCTTTTCAAGGAATGGGAAAAAGCCTTCAAAGGGCCCACATCCGTATTTG
>JAZUOK010000065.1:0-1768 GCA_045604665.1 Eubacteriales bacterium
TCTACCATAGAGGTCACCGCATTGGTAAATCCCAAAGAAAGCAGATCGTCTCTGATCTTTTTGAAACGGATATCCGTACTGCAAACGGTAGCACGTGCGGTCAAGAATCCGCCACGCGCTTCTTTGAAGCGTTCAATATTCTTCTGAATATCTTCAAAACTACCCTTGCCGTCGCAATAGCAACGATGCTTGTTCTGCAGTTCCTTTCCGCCGTCCATACTGATCATTACGGACACTTTGTTATCTTTGATGAAATCGTAGATATCATCGTTCATAATGGTGCCGTTGGTGGTCATGCTGTAACGGAAGGTTTTGCCGCAGGCTTCTTCAATGCTCTTGCAGTACTCTAATGTGCCCTTTACTACGTCGAAGTTGATCAACGGCTCCCCACCGAAGAAGATCACGGTCAACTCATTAATGCCTTCGCTGTTGGCTACCATGAGATCGATAGCTTTCTTCGCGGTGTCCATGGTCATCAGTTCACGTTCGCGTCCGTAAGATCCGCCGTCGCCGTAGCAGTAGATGCAGTTGAGATTGCAGTCATTTGCAATTTGAAGCACAGCATTGGTAATCGGGGGGATCTTATCCTCGGGGTGATCCTTCATGTATTCCTCATAGCCTTGCTTGTAGAGATCACCGCGGGGTTCTTCGGCTTCGTAAATGATACCGGCCTCCAACAGTCCTTCGTCATCGCTCATGAAGGATGATGTAGTGCCGTATTTTTCTTTCAGCTCCTTGATATTGGCATAAGTGTTTTCGTCAACTTCGAACAACAAGAGGTTTTGCGGGAAGAATACGAAGCACACGCCGTTCTTTTCGAACAGGTGAGTTTCGTTAAGGTAGCATTTTTTAGCAGTGAGTGTCATTTTACAGTCCTTTCTTTTAAAAGCTTCATATAGTTTCTCATTTTTTCATCTTGGATTTGTGCTGCAACATGCTTTTGACAAATGATCAATTGGTTCCGTAAAATATGGATGATGATACAGTAGATGGGGTTGATCGTCCAAAAGTAAAATACGGTGATAAAAACCGAAAAGGTGAAAATATCGATCTTTTGTACGATGGCGATCTTCCTGTTCAAATGTACTGTGAAGAATACAACGATGGTAATCAGAATGGATAAGATTGCACTGTGCGTCGCCTCATACAATGCATTTTGCAGAAACCATCGGTAGATCAGTTCTTCGTAGGTTGCGGAGTAAAGATTTCGCAGACTTTCTCGTACAAAGGCGTGTTTTCTTTTTTCTTGCAAATGGAATGTTCTTTTCAACAGCAAGTTTTCAGCATTGAATTTTGTGCCGACGATCAACAGAGAAAGCAGATACACCAAATAAGAGGCCGCAAGGCTGATGGGCAAGAGCCACACATTAAAGGATATGAAGTCTTGATACCCGTGATGAATCAACCAAGCGATCAAGACACCGTAACTGACACCTAGAAGGAGTTTTCTCTGTAGCTTGGTCTTTGCAAAGAAGAAGTTTAACGCAGTGCAGAGCAATTGAAGTACGAGCAAAATCCAAGTGATCATTTCGCACCTCGCATTCTCAGGAGTCCGGAGGGCTTGGAATGATCTACCGAAGCGCTATAGGTTACAGTGAATCTGACATTTGGCAGGCTGTAAGCTCGGAAGAGTTCGCCTAAAAGCTTCTGGATATTGATATCTTTACTTGGCTGTTGATACACTTGAATTTCATAGTCATCAAGAGCATTCAGCTTGATGTTGAACAAGATATCGTCTTGGCTGGGTACGGAAATCGATAGCCCGGAA
>JAZUOK010000066.1:0-4936 GCA_045604665.1 Eubacteriales bacterium
CAGCTACAGCAGCAGGCTTTTCTAACCTCAAGGGTCACCGCGTTCTCGGCGGTATGAGAGCCTCTATCTACAACGCAATGCCCATGGAAGGCGTAGAAAAGCTCTGTGCATTCATCAAGGAATTTGATGAAAAATGTGGCGAAATTGACTAAGTTTATGCAAAAAAGGGGTATACAAAATGAAAATTAAGTTGTATAATAAAATTGCAAAATGCGGTCTTGAAAGACTTCCCGAAGCCTTTCAGGTAGGTGATGATATCACCGATGAAAACGGCATTATCGTCCGCAGTGCGGATCTTCACGATGTCACTTTCCCCGAAAGCCTTCTTGCCATTGCAAGAGCAGGTGCCGGCGTGAATAATATTCCGATCGATGAATGTGCCGAAAAGGGTATCGTGGTATTCAATACCCCCGGTGCCAACGCCAACGCGGTCAAGGAGCTTTGCGTTGCCGCACTCCTTCTCTCTTCCCGTAAGATCGCCGATGCCATGGAATGGGCAAAGACCCTTGCCGGCAGAGAAGATGCGCTGAAGGCAGTGGAAAAGGAAAAGAGCCGCTTCGGCGGTCCCGAAATTTTCGGCAAGACCCTGGGTGTGATCGGCCTGGGCGCCATCGGCGGCGGTGTGGCAAATGCCGCAGTAGCCCTTGGTATGCGCGTTCTGGGATACGATCCTTACGCAAGTGTAGATGCCGCTTGGGCACTGGATGCCAAGGTGGAAAAGTGCGATGAACTGGATCGCATCTTCAAGGAATGTGACTATATTTCCGTCCATGTTCCCTCTCTCCCCTCTACCCGTGGTATTCTGGGCGGTGAGAATATTGAGAAAATGCGCGACGGCGTGAGACTTTTAAACCTTGCCCGTGCAGACCTTGCGGTGGATGAAGATATTTTATCCGGTCTTGAAAGCGGAAAGATCGCCGCTTACTTTACCGACTTCCCCACAGGAAAGCTTGCAGGTAAGCCCGGTGTGATCGCAACACCGCATCTTGGTGCATCCACCCCCGAAGCAGAAGACAACTGCGCGAAGATGGCTTGTGACCAGATTGCAGATTACCTTCTGAACGGAAATATTAAAAACAGTGTAAATATGCCCGCCGTAAAGCTTGGCAGAAGCATGAAAAACCGTATCGGTATCATCTTAAAGGGTGATGCGGATGTGGAAAATCTCATTGCAGGCGGTAATGTTGCCCGTGGAAAGCGCGGCGACTATACCTATATTCTTTGCGAGAGAGACGGGGCATTTGATCTTGACAAAATCAAGTCTGTGGGAGGCGTAAAGCGCGTGACCTCCTACTGATGAAGGAGGCCTTATGGCACTGAATCGCAGAAAAGAAAGAGAAATCGTTTATCAGATGCTCTTTGCTTCTCAGTTTTACCCTGAGGACAAAACACCGGATCTGTACGATACCATTATCCCTCAGATGGAAGAGGGAGCAGAAGAGAGCGCATATATTAAAGAAACCTTCTTCGGCGCCCGTGCCTACACGGAAAAAGCCATGGAGAAGATCGAATCCCTTGCAAGAGATTGGAAGGTGAACCGCCTTTCCAAGGGAACGCTCACCGTGCTTCAGCTGGCCATTTACGAGATGGAAGAAAATGACAGTGTACCGGAAAAGATCGCCATCAACGAGGCGGTAGAGCTTGCCAAGAAGTTCTGTGAAGACGGGGCAAAGAAATTTGTCAACGGAATTTTAGGCTCTTTGGCAGGAGAATAAAAAAATGAGTATCGGGATCTATTTCGGGATCGATACCAGCAATTATACGACTTCGGCGGCAGCGGTCACCTCTGCCGGCGAAGTCTTTTGTGCAAAGCGGCTTCTTTCCGTACCCCAAGGAGAAAAGGGTATGCGGCAAAGTGACGCTTTGTTTTGTCATACAAGAGATCTTCCTTTACTGGTGGAAGAGGTTTTGTTACAGGTGAAGGAAAAGTACGGAGAATACAAGGTTCTTGCGGTGGGCGCGAGTGCTACGCCGCGCAGACAAGAAGGCTCTTATATGCCCTGCTTTCTTGCAGGGGTAAATGCCGCAAAATGTGCGGCAGGGCTTCTTGGCGTTCCTTTTTACACCTTTTCCCATCAGGAGGGGCACATTGAGGCGGTAAGGCGCGGCGCGGAGAAGAAGTTTTCCCGGAAGGAATTTTACGCCTTTCATTTATCCGGCGGCACCACGGAATTTCTATCCGTGACAGAAGAAGAGGGCAGATACCGTGCGGAGATCGTTTCCGAAGCCTTGGATCTGACCTGCGGTCAGCTCATCGACCGGTGCGGTGTAAAGCTTGGGCTTTCTTTCCCTGCAGGAAAAGAATTGGAGGCCCTGGCGGCAAAAAGCGAAAAAAAGTATAAGATCCGCATCCCCAAAAAGGAAAAGGGAATCAATCTTTCCGGCTTTGAGAATAAATTTGACGAAATGCTGAAACAAGGGGAAAGCCCCGAGAATGCGGCAAAATTTGTATTCGATGTGGTAAAAGAGGCGATCCTTGCCCTTTTATCCTTTGGTGAAGAGGGAAAGACCGTTTTGTTTTCCGGCGGTGTGACAAGCTCATTTTTACTGAAAAATGCGCTGGAGAGGGAAAATTTTATCTTCGCACCTCCTCTCTTTACGGCAGACAATGCCATCGGCATCGCATATCTTACCCGGAAAGGACAAGAGAATGGATAAATCACAGGCTTTGACCGTTACAGGACTGAATGAATACATCAAAGCAAAATTGGATCAGGACCGCATCCTTTCCCGCGTTTTTGTCAAGGGTGAGATCTCAAACTTTGTCAATCACTATAAAACGGGGCATTTTTACCTGTCCCTGAAGGACGAAGGGGGCGTCATTCGCGCGGTGATGTTCCGCCAGAGCGCACAGAAACTGAATTTTGTACCGGAAAACGGTATGAAGGTCATCTGTTGCGGCAGAGTTTCCTCTTATGTGAAGGACGGACAGTATCAGCTTTATATTTCCGAAATGGAGCCCGACGGGATCGGCGCTTTGTACATTGCTTTTGAGCAGTTGAAAAAGAAATTGGAGGCAGAGGGTCTTTTTGATCCCATGTATAAAAAGCCTCTGCCCAAATACCCCAAAAAGATCGGTATCATCACCTCTCCCACGGGAGCAGCGATTCGGGATATGATCCATGTTTCGGGCAGAAGATTTCCCCTTGCAAGCCTTTGCCTTTATCCCAGCCTTGTGCAGGGCGACGGGGCACCGGCGCAATTAATCCGCGGTATTGAGGTATTCAACACCCTCTGCCCTGTGGATGTGATCATCCTGGGCCGCGGCGGCGGCAGTCTCGAGGAGCTTTGGGCCTTTAACGATGAGAATCTTGCCCGCGCGATCTTTAAATCACAAATCCCCATTATTTCCGCAGTGGGCCACGAAACGGACTTTTCCATCAGCGATTTTGTAGCGGATCTTCGGGCACCCACGCCTTCCGCGGCGGCGGAGGTGACTCTGCCGGAGGCAGGGGAAGTGAAGCGGAAGCTGAGAAATGTGATCGACCGAATGAGCCTGGTTTCGGAAAATCGCATCAAAAGCTTAAGACAGGCACTGGATGCCTTGGCATCCGCCCCTCAGATGCAAAGTCAGATGCGTCTTATTGACGATCGCCGTATGGCCATCTTGCAGCTGGACCGAGAGATGGAAATGAGAATGGAGCGTCTTTTGGACCTGAAAAGAAGCTCCCTTTTGCAGAATACCGCCCGACTGGAGGCCCTCAGCCCCCTTGCGGTCATGACGCGCGGCTACAGCGCGCTTTTTGACGAAAAAGGACATAGCCTGAAAAGCGCAAAGGACTTACAAATCGATTCGGAAATTGCCATCCGCCTTTCCGACGGATGTGCCAAAGCCAAAGTTTTGGAGGTAGAAAAATGAGCGAAAAGAAAGAGAAGACTTTTGAAGAAATGCTGAAAAGACTTGAGGAGATCGTTCGCGCACTGGACAGTGTGGAAACGCCCCTTGAAACCTCTTTGAATCTGTTTGAAGAGGGTGCAGGTCTTGTTCGCCTTTGCAGTGAAAAATTGGATCAGGCGCAGCAGAAGGTAACCATTCTCACCTCCTCCCCTGACGGAATGTCGGAAGAAGATTTTAAGGCAGGGGTTTGATGGGAAAGTTTTTATCAGTCGGCGAGGTAAAAGCCTTATCCCACGAACACGCCCTTCGCTACGCGGAATATCTGAGAGAAAAATTGGTGGAGAGGGTTCTGGAAAACGGCGGACACCTTGCCAGTAACCTTGGGGTTGTGGAGATCAGCCTCGGTCTTGTTCGGGTGATGGACCCGGAAAAGGACAGGATCATATACGATACGGGACACCAGAGCTATGTCCACAAGATCCTTACCGGTCGGGGAGAAAAATTTGCCACGCTCCGACAGCTTGACGGTCTTTCCGGCTTCCCCAGACGGGAGGAATCCCCCTTTGATCCCTTTTCCACAGGTCACAGCGGAACGGGGATCTCTGCCGCCTGTGCCTTTGCCAAAGCTGCGCGCCTTAAGGGTGATGATTCCGTGGCGGTCTGTGTCATCGGCGACGGCTCCTTTACGGGCGGTATGGTGTACGAGGCCTTGAATAACATTTCTCCCGAGGATCGGGTGATCATTGTTTTAAATGATAATAAAATGAGCATCGGCAAAAGTGTAGGCCGTGTGCGCTCTACCTTAAATAAGCTTCGCACCCCCGGGTATTACCGTATGAAGAGCGAGGTAGAGGATGTGCTGGACAACATCCCGTATTTTGGGGATGCTGCCATTAAAATTGCAAAAAAGGTCAAGAATATTGTAAAGCGACAGGCCCTGCCCACGGGCAATTTCTTCGAGGACATGGGTCTTCGGTATTTCGGTCCTGCCGACGGAAACGATCTTTCTAAGGTGGAGGATCTGTTGAGCGAGGCCAAGAAAAGAAAGGGACCCTCGGTGATCCACCTTTGCACCCGAAAGGGCAAGGGCTATGCCCC
>JAZUOK010000067.1:0-3479 GCA_045604665.1 Eubacteriales bacterium
CCGCTTGGCCTCCGACTTGGCTCCTTCAGGGCGAAAAAGGCTTCTTTTCCCTGGGTAAACAGAGAAATTGCTTCTTTTGCCACCCTTTGTCCCAGTTGGATTTCGGAAAGGGAGAGATATTCCTTTTTTAGAAGTGAGATCTCTTTCTCCAGACGGAGGCAGGTCTCCTTTAAAGTGTCAATGCCGCCGGGAAGAAAGGAGATCTTTTCAAAAAGAAGGTATAGGGCATCGTTTAGCCCTGCAAGGCTTCGGGCGGTGCCGAAAACCCGGCAGATCTTCAAATGATCGGGATATTTACTGCTGTCCCGAAGAAACTCCTCTACCGCTTCTTCCACCGCTTTTTTCCGAAGCGGCTCAATGCGCCCCTCGTCTGCGATCCGCAGATTTTCCCCAAGGCCCAGGGCCTTTTTATGATCTCGGATCAGGGCGTAGCAGAAGGCGTGTATGGTGGAGATCTGTGCACGGGCAAGGCCCATGAGCTGTCGGGAAAGGGCTGCATCCTCGGGGTTTTGGGCTACAAGATCCGACAGGGCGCGGTAAAGCTTATCCTCCAGGTTTTTTGCCGCCGCCTTGGTAAAGGTCACCACGGCAAGGCGAGAGGATAAGGGGCCGTTTTTTTCGGAAAGAAGGCTGACGATCCTTTGGGTCAGAACGCTGGTTTTACCGCTTCCTGCGGCGGCGCTGACCATCAGAGAGGTGCCTCTTGCGGCAATTGCGTTTTTCTGATCTTTTGTCCATGTAACTGCCATTTATTCGTCCTCCTCTCCAAAAAGCTCACTTTGCGAAATCCGTGTCCGATAAGGGCGCAGATCCTCTTTTTTTCGTTTGCAAACAGGGAAAAATTCACACCAGCGGCAAGCATCCACCTGTCCGGATCTGCTCACCAGAGGAGAGGCGGCGATCTTGCCGTCTTTTAAGTTTTCTGCAAGGGCGGCAAAATCCTTTTCCACTTTTTTCTTTAATTTTCCCAGGTTCTCAAGGGAAATGAGACCGGTCGTGCCGCTTACCTTTTCCTTATTCCAGGCAACGGGGATAAATTCGCCCTTGCCCTCGGGGTCCTGGGCGGCGAGAAGCTCCTTATCGTCTACCACAAGGCCCTCTCGGGAAAGAGACAGGAAGGGGTCGGCGTTGACCTTGTCCTCTTCCTCGGGGGTATCGCATACAAAGGAGGAGGCAAGACCGTTTAAGTACAGTACGCCTGCAGGAAGCGGCATTACATTTTCTCCCCCATAGGAAAAGCCTTCGGTCCACAGGGCAAAAAGGTAAAGAAGCATCTGCAAGGAAAGGCCGTTGCCCACATCCGTTAAGGAAAAATCGTGGCCGCCTGTTTTATAGTCCACCACGCGCACATACTTTTCGCCTGCTTTATTTTCGTAAAGGTCTACTCGGTCAATGGAGCCGTAAAGGCGAAGGCTTGTGCCGTCGGACAGGGGAATCTTGTAGGTGCTGTTTAAATCTCCCAGGCTCTTTTCAAAGAAGATGGGAGAAAAGGCGGAAAGGGAAAATTCCTTTTGCAGGTGTTTTAAAATGAGAAGGGTGCTTTCTTCTAAGGTGTGCAGAAGGTACAAAACGGAGTCGGGCACTTCTTCTCCCAAAATTTCAAGAACCGCTTCCTTTACTGCCAGGCGGTTTTCTTCCCGAATTTCGTCTTTTGTGAGAGAGCTGATGTGCTTACCCTTTTCTTGCAGGGAAACAAGCACCTTTTCCAGAACGCTGTGCACAAAGCTGCCGGAGATGTTTGCCCCCAGTGTAGCCTTGTTTCTTTCCTTTGCGCCCAAAAGATAACGGGCAAAATAGGAGAAGGGGCAAAGGGTATATTTTTCAAGACGGGAATAAACCATATTCACATCCTGTCCCTGATAGGGCTTTTGGGTGTGAAGGGTATCGCGCATTTCTTCAAAGCTGAGACCTTCTGTGAAGGACAAAAGCTTTTCCTTCCATACAGGGTCCTTGAGGAAATAGTGCCGCAGGGCCTTGGCATCGCTAAAGGCCTCGTCCCCCAATTGCAAAAGGCGTGCGAAGGCATCTTTTTCTGTTAAAGGAGGCTCTTTTTCCGAGGAAAAGGGGCGCACGGTAAGGCTCGGGAACAGGGTGAGCATACGCTTTCCGATTACGGAAAGGGCGGCGCCGTCTGTCTCGCTTTCTTCGTTTCTGTAGGACAAAAAGAGACCTTTTTCCCCTTGCAGGGCGGCAAGATAGAAATAGAAATATTCGTCGGTGATGTCGTTTTCACCGCCGGGAAGGGGAAAGCCCTTTTCCCGAAGGAAGTTTTTTTCCCGCTGGGGGAAAAGACCGCCTTTGAGAGGCGGCGCAGGGAAAGAGCCTGCCGAAAGGCCGGTGATAAAGACATATTTTATATGTTTGGTACGGGAGAAGTTGACTCTGCCCACCTGTACCCGATCCTGTGCAGGGGGGATCTTTCCGGGAAGGGTCCCCGAGAGGGCAAGGTCCAGAAGGGAAAGAAGACGCTCGCCGTCGCACACCTTTTCTCCCAAGGTCCTGCCGAAAGCGGAGAGGGCTTCCAAAAGGCTGTTCCATACGGCGCATTTTTCTGCGGCTTCTTCAAATTCGCCCTTTTCTTTCTTTTCTTTTACCTGTTTTAAAAGGTGCTCTTCCGCGCCCATACGGGTAAGGTATGAGAGAATGCCGCAGATCCGTTCCGAAACACTGCCGTCCGAAAGGACAAGGGCAAGCTCCCGAATGGGAGAAAAGATTTTTTCGCGCACTGAATTTACAAGGGCAAGCTCTTTCCTGTCCTCGCTTGTTTCGTCATAGGGCTCCTTAAAGGAAACATATCCCTCGGGGTGCATCAAAAAGGGCTTTGTGCCCAAAAGCTTTTTGGGAGAAAGGCTCCAGGTGGCAATATAGCGCTCCAGGCAAAACCGCTCTTCATCTGCCAGGGGGAAGGGGGCATTTTTTACAAAATAACGGGCATCGCTCTCCGTACCGAGGCCCAGGGCAAACCTGCAGGCAAGCAGTACGGTTTTGGCAAGAGGCGTACGGGAAAGAGGTGCTTTTTCCTCCAAAAAATAGGGAATGTTTTTCTCTTTTAAGGTAAGGGCAAGGAGCTCTTCACCACTGCCGTCTCGGGATAAAACGGCGATCTCGCGGTAGTGTGCGCCGCATCGCACAAGCTGCAGAATGCGCTGTGCCGCAAATTCGCCTTCTTCTCCTGCGTTTTTGCACTCCCAAATTTCAATGCCCTCTGCCTGCTCCCGAAAGGGGGTGCCGCCGTGGAAAAAGTGATTTGCCAGGTGGTGGAGAGGGGTGCTTCCTTCTTGGGGGTCAAAGGTAATGTCTTGTGTTTTGACGCCCCATCGGTTTGCACGGGAGAGAAGATCCCTTGCGGCAAGAAGGGGCTTGGAAAAAAGAAGGGTCTCCTTTTTTCTTGCGGTAAAGGTGACGAAGACAGTTTCCGCCTGCTTTAAGATCTCCTCTAAAATCAGCCGCTGGGGATGGGTGAAATCCCAAAAGCCGTC
>JAZUOK010000068.1:0-4782 GCA_045604665.1 Eubacteriales bacterium
TGATGATTTGGGAAAAAGCATCCCTCTCAATGCCATTGGCGGTCCTTGCACAAGCTATGAGCTTGTGGCGCACGATCAAACAGAGGTTTCCTTCTGCGGTAAGGATATGGAAGTTTTGAGAATGATCAAGGCGGCAATGGCTACTGATTATTATCACATCAGCCTTTCTACCGATATTGTGGGTGTGGAAAGCGCAGTGGCACTGAAAAACGGCTTTGCTTTGGGCATTGCTTTGACCATCGGTCTGAACCAAAGAGCCTTTGGTATCGACAGTGAGCTCCATTTTAATTCACAGGCGGCAGTATTTGGACAGGCAGTCAGAGAAATGTATAAGCTGTTGAAGATGCAAGGAGCAGAGGATTTGGATAATCTTGTCCTTGGTGCGGGTGACCTTTATGTAACCGTCTACGGCGGCAGAACAAGACTTGTGGGCATTCTTCTTGGCCGTGGTTTGAATATCGATGAAGCAAAAAAAGAGCTAAAGGGCGTTACCTTGGAATCTCTTGTGGTTGCAGAGCGCGTTGCAAAAGCCGTGAAGGTGAAGGCAGCAAAAGGTCTTGTAGACCCTGAGGATTTCCCCCTTCTGATGCATATCGATGAAATCATCACTCAGAAAAAGGAAGTTAACATCCCTTGGGAAAAATTCACATTTGAACGATAAAAAAAGCGAGGTTTCCCTCGCTTTTTTTATTGATCCTTTTGCAGGCTGTTGAAATAGGCTGTTGCCTGACGAAAGCTTTCATTGGTTAGAATTTCTGCATATTTTTCAATATTCAGCGCGTCTTCTACCGCTTCCTCGGGAAACTTTGTGCGAATATCCTTTTGGTAAAAGGCGCCGCTTCTCGGAGTCCAATAATCCTTGAGCGTATAGTTATTGTCTTTATCTACAGAGAAGGTAATGGCGGTAGGAACAAAATCTCCCTCAACCTCTTCCACCGTTTCCTCTATCTTATATTTCATATGATAAACGATCAGATATACGGTGACCTCTTCCATATGGCCTTTGTTGCCCAGAAGGGGAGTGCCGCTTTTTGCTTCATTTGCAAGAAGGAAAAAGGTTTCAATGTGAACAAGTCCGTCAGGGGTGGTGCTGCGGTACTTTTCTTTTAAAACATTGGAGATCGCCGTGTTGATCTTGGTGCTTTCTCCTTGTTCACCCCAATAAAAAACATCTATGTCATCGCTTTTTATAACGATGTTTCCGTTTTCAACACCCATTTCCGCGTAAGAAAGAGTATCTCCCTTTCTTCCTGCCAGCATCATTTTCCCTTCGGTGTTTTTTTCAAAATGAAGATCCGGAAAGGAGCAGCTGAAGGTGTTGGCGTACTCTGCTTTTCCCTTTTCCGATGCAGTGAAAACGAAGGTGAAAATGCCGGAGGTAGGACCGTAACGAAGGGCGCATTCTTCGTTGATGCCGTCACCGTCGATATCAAAGGTAGCGGTATCGATGAATCCTTGAAAGCTTGTTGCCTCTACAATGGGAAAATCGGTCCAAAAAAGCTTTTCAATTTTATTCTGATAATTTTTATCAATTTGATAGGCATAGCTTGAATGGGGCATTTGTATAGGAATGATCTTTACATCACTTCTTGTAACATCGGGAAGGTATGAGGCAACGATCACGCGCATCTGTTCAAGGGTGGCAGAGGATTTGTGAAGATCCCAAAGTTCTTCTTTTGTGTATGATACTTCTTTTTTCGGCAGGAGGCCGCAGGAATAAGTTTTTCCCGACATTTGCCAGATGTAAACCTCCAGCCCGTTTTCGCAGGGAAGGTCAAAATACCCGGGGAATTTTGTTTTCAATTTTTCCACATCTGCCGTTGTGATCACGCTTGTAGGGGCATCGGAACCGCAGGTATCGGAAATAGATGAAAAATATTCTTTGGCAGCATTATGGCAAAAAGCTTCTTGCTCCTTTGCGTACCGCTGGGGATCCAGTGCCTTATCGTGGAGATGAGCGGGGAATTTTCCTTTAATATCATCTTCATA
This sequence comes from Eubacteriales bacterium, assembly GCA_045604665.1. GTDB lineage: Bacteria > Bacillota > Clostridia > Oscillospirales > SIG627 > RGIG5579. The sequence goes on from JAZUOK010000068.1 coordinate 1,990, forward strand.
AAGAGAACCGTCGTGAGGCTCCCAATATTCAAGGAGCGTATAATGCCCGTGCTTTCCCTCACGCTTAGCAGTAATTACCGTAGGAATGTGAGCGGCGTTTTCCAGTGTGATCACACCGTCATTGAAGCTGTACTCGTGATACATTGCCCACAAATAAACGATTGTTTTGTCAGAAACTTTTTCAACATCCAACACCTTTTGGCTTACTGCAATAAAGTTATCATTATGATAGCCGTGGCTGTAATTGTAATCGGAGTGGTGGTCAGCGATCTGCGTATCAAGAAATACAGATAATTCGTCATTTATCTTGGATTCGGGATTGGTTAAAAAGCAAACCGCAAGCAAAACACAAGACAAAGCCGCCACCAAAACGATCCAAAATGCAGGCTTTTTATAATTCAGTACCGATTTTACTCTGCTTTTCACGCCTACCTCGCCGAAGGCAAGGGGACAGGCGGTAATGATTCTCCGATTGATACTGCAAGATAAAAGTGCCTGAGAATAATCTGCTTTTTGATCGGTACCAAGGGTCTTGATCACCTTTTCATCGCAGGCGATTTCAATGTCGCGACAGAGAAGAATATACCCAAGCCACAATAAAGGATTAAACCAGTGTAGCGCGAGAATGAGAAATCCAAGGGGCTTCCACAAATGGTCCTTGCGGCGGATATGTGCCTCTTCGTGGGCGATCACATGCTCCATATCCTTGCTGTTTATATGAAATGGCAGATAAATTTTCGGTTTGATAATACCAAGAACAAAGGGAGAGGAGACTCTTTCACTTTGATAAATGTTTTTTTGTAAAAGAATTGCCGTGCCGATTTTTCGTTTTAATCTAAAATAGCTGATTGCAGCATGCAGAACCATTCCGATCATACCTATGATCCAGATCAAAGCAAAGGCGGGGATCCAAAGCTGTAATGGATTTGCACTGGTAGCAGGGTCGGGAGTAAAGGAATGGGCGATCATAGGATTTACAACCGAATTGATCATTGTAACACCGGAATGAATTTCGGGCGTTTGTTCCAGCATGATTTCAGGGCTTACGGTTTCGGTACTTGGAATCAGACTTACTACACTTTCAATAAAAATGGGGCAGATGAGTCGGATCGCTACAATTCCCCAAAGAAGTACTATGATCCATTTCGGTGCTTTTTTTAGTATGAGTCTTAAAAAAAGCACTGCAAGAACGATCCAGCTTGCCGAAATGCTCATATTGACAATGGATAGGAAAAGTTCTGTCATTTTGATTCACCGCGGCGGAAGCGATCGATCATTTGCTGCACCGCATCGATCTCTTTTTCCGATAGCTTTTGATGCTTTGTAAAGGCTGCAATAAAGGCAGGGAGAGACCCCTCAAAGGTTTTTTCGACCATTTCACTGATCTCTGACGCCTGTACTTCGTCTTTTGTTACAAGAGAAGTGACGACGGTATTTTCATTTTTTAAAACACCGCGCTCAGAAAGACGCTTGATCACGGTGTAAGTAGTGGTAGGTTTCCACCCCAACTGCTCTTTGCAAAGGTCTACAAGCTTGCTGCTTTTTACCGGTTCATTTTCCCAAAGGATCAGACAGAAGCGGTATTCACTTTCAAAAACTTTTGGTGTATTCATATCAGATCTCCTTTCTCTAATCCGTTAGAGTTTAATTTACTCTAACACATTAGAGGAGACTTGTCAAGTGTTTTTCTAAAAGGATAGAATTTTTTTTTGAAAATAAATAGAAAAATGCAAATTGAATTTACTTTTCAAAATGCATCTGCTATAATCAAACCAATAAAAAGCAAAAAGGAGCCTTCCAATGCTTACAATGAAAACAAAAGGTCTCGGAGACTTTTCCGCGCGCTTTTTTCTCGAAAATCAATTGAAGGATCGCGCTCTTTGGAAAAAGTTCGTGGAGGTTTTCCGCATTCAGCCCGATTCGGAGAAAAACGGCTGGAGAGGGGAGTTTTGGGGCAAGATGATGCGCGGCGCTTCTTTGGTGTATGCCTATTCAAAGGATGAAGTGCTTTACAAGGTCCTTGAGGAAACGGTTCGGGATCTTCTTTGCGTGGCAGAAGAGGACGGCAGGGTTTCCTCCTACAAAAGAGAAAAAGAGATCTGCGGCTGGGATCTTTGGTGCAGAAAATATGTGATCTTGGGCCTTGAATACTATCTTGAGATCTGCAAGGATAAAGATTTGAAAAAGGAAATAGTTGTTTTCATATCCCGATGTGCAGATTATATTTTAAAATATGTGGGAAGCGGAGAGGGGCAAAAGCCCATTACCGAAACCTCGCGCAGTTGGCGCGGTATGAACTCCTCTTCCATTTTGGAGCCGATGGTGCGCCTTTACTGCTTGACGGGGGAGAAGAGATATCTTGATTTTGCTTCTCATATTGTAGAATGCGGCGGTGCCAAGGAGATCAATGTATTCAGACTCGCGTATGAAAATAATCTCTATCCTTATCAATACGGTGTTGCAAAAGCCTATGAAATGATGTCCTGCTTTGAAGGACTTTTGGAATATTACAAGGTAACAGGAATCGAGTGGTGCAAGACTGCAGTGATCCGATTTGCGGGGGCGATCATGGAGAGCGAGATCTCCGTTATTGGCTGCAGCGGTATTACCAACGAGCTTTTTGATTTTACAGCGGCGCGGCAAACCGTTCGTCAGGAGGATGTTTCCCAGGAAACCTGCGTGACCGTTACTTGGATGAAGCTTTGCGGAAAGCTTTTCGCTCTTACCGGCGATTCTTCTTATGCAGACTGCATCGAGCATTCCTTCTACAATGCCTATCTCGGGGCCTTGAAT
>JAZUOK010000069.1:0-14409 GCA_045604665.1 Eubacteriales bacterium
CTTCGTTTCGTCCCCTGTCATGCGGTAGACCCCTGCGGTGAGAGGCTGAATGGGGTCGATCTGGCGAACGATCTCAAACATTTTCTTTACATTGGGCAGGGTAATTTCGTCCCGAAGGCTGTTGCCGGGCTCGTTGTATACATCCCAAATGCAGATTCTTTCATCGTTTTTGTATTTATTTACGATCTCACGGACCATTTCAAAGTATTCTTCGCGGCTTTCGGGATCGTCTAAATAAAAGTGGGGTGCCGGCTCGTTGTGACGGCCGTGCTGAGAGTGCTTTCTGCCGCCGTGGTAACCCCAGTCGTAGTGCTGTTCGCCAAGATAGGGCATTTTCCAAAGCTCGGTCTTGGGAGGCATACAGTCGTTGGCAAGAACCACCATACAGGAGATGCCGTATTTTGCACAAAGGGAAATGTAACGCTCAAAGCGCTCCATAAAGCCGTCGTGCTCTTCCTTCCAAACCACAAATTCGGGTAAGATGCGGATGGTGTTAAAGCCCGTTTCCTGCATCAGCGCAAGTTCCCTCTCGGTGGTCTGAAATCTTTCTTCAAAGCCGTATTCCTGCCACTGATCCACGCGGTTGGCGCAGTCAGCGCTCATATAGTTACAGCCACGAAACCAGGGGCGGGCGTTATACCATTCCCAGGTTCTCTCTTTACTCCAGCGCATAAATGTACCTCGTTATTTCCAAAGTTCTCGGTTGATGTTGGGGGTGAGCTGTGCCAGCATACCGCCGTCTACCACAAGCTCTGCACCCGTGGTATTGCGGGAATTTTCACTTGCAAAATACCACACGGCGTTTGCAATGTCCTCAAAGGAGGCGATATCTTCAATGGGGGTGTAGTTGGCAAGGGCATATTTGCAGTTATTCACATTGTTTTCCCAACGATCGGTCTTGATCATACCGGGAAGCACGCAGTTGGAACGGATGCCGTATTTACCAAGGTCTACCGCAAGGGATTTACTCATTGCCAGAATGGCACTTTTGGAGGAGCAGTAGGCACAGCGGTTCTCCGTGACCCGAAGGGCGGAGTTTGAAGTGATAAAGACGATGGTGCCTTTCCCTTTTTCCTTCATCTGAAGGGCGGCCTCTCTTGCCATCATAAAGTTGAAGGCGATGTTGATGTTGTATACTGCCATAAAGTCGGAAATGTCCACCGTAAGGGTCTCCTGACCGATGCCGAGATTTGCCGCATTGAGAACAAGGCTGTCAAGAAGGTAGCCCATATCGCGGATCTTGCCGAAGAGATCTCTTACTTCTTTCTGGTCAAATTCCTTTGTGGCAAAGCCGAAAGCGTTGACACCGTACTTTTCCGAGATGGCTTTTGCGGCGCTTTCTGCCTTATTTACATCTCTGCCAGTGATAAAAATATCATAGCCTTCTTTTGCAAATTTTTCTGCGATGGTAAAGCCCGTGCCGTAGCAGGAGCCTGTGATCAAAACGGATTTTTTCATATTCTCACCAATCGGCATTGCTGCCGTCCTCATGGTAAAGTCTGGGGGTGGACCACTTGCCGTCGTAGATTTTATCCTCCAGCGCCTTTTCGTCAAGCTCTACACCGAGACCGGGTTTTGTAGGTACATCGATGTAGCCGTCTTTGATCACAAAGGGCTCGGTGATATAGCCTACGCCAAGGTCGGACTTGTCGGGGTTGCCGGGGTGCTCCTGAACAAGGAAGTTGGGAATACAGGTGTCAAGCTGAATGCAGGAAGCCAGGGAGATGGGTCCCAAGGGGTTGTGGGGAGCTACGGTGCCGTAGTACATTTCCATCATTGCCGCAAGCTTTCTGCCCTCGTAAATACCGCCTACATGGCAGATATCGGGCTGAATGACACTGACAGCCTGCTTTTCGATCAGTTCTCTGTACTGCCATTTGCCGAAGAGTCTTTCACCTGCGGCGATGGGTACGGTGGTCTTGTGGGAAATGTTAACCATGCAGTCTACATTTTCGGGAAGGCAGGGCTCTTCTACGAACATGGGGCTGTAGGGCTTTAATTTTTCAATGAGGATATTTGCCACTGCAGGAGATACTCTGCCGTGGAAGTCAATGGCAAGGTCAATGCCCTTTCCGATTCTCTCACGAACGGCGGCAAATCTCTCAATGTGCTTTTCGATGTTCTCGGGATTTTCGATGGCCTTCAAGGGCGGAATGATGGAGTACTTCAGTGCGGTGTAGCCGTCACGAAGTCTCTCGTCGGTGATTTTGAGCATTTCCTCAACGGGAAATTCCCCGGGGGTGCCTGCTCTTTTGATATGGGTATACATACGGATCTTATCACGGCATTTGCCGCCCAGCATTTCGTATACGGGGCAGTTGTAGAATTTACCCTTGATGTCCCACATTGCCTGTTCAATGCCGCTGATGGCGGAGAGCATGAGAGGGCCGCCGCGATAAAAGCCGCCGCGGTAAAGGGCCTGCAGGTGATGCTCGATCTGCATGGGGACTTTGCCGATGAGGTATTCTTCAAATTCCTGAAGAACGGCCTCTACCGCATTGCAGTGACCCTCCAGAACCGGTTCGCCCAGGCCGTAGATGTCTGTATCGGTGTGCATTTTTAAAAACATCCAACGGGGCTGCACTTTGATGACTTCAAGCTTTGTGATCTTCATAATAAAATCTCCTTATAAAATTCAGGTACGAATTTGTTTTCGTAGGGGAATGCGTTTAGATCAATATCGTCGAACAGTCCGCAGTGCAGGGGAACGGCTTTTGCACCGATCCTTTCGCAAAAAGCGGCGCCGTCGGCAAAATTCATATTGTTGCCCTTGCCGTTCACCGGGAGAAAGACCGCATCGATCTTCTTCGGAAGGTCGGAAAAGATCTCGTCGCTGTAAAGGGTGTCGCCTGTGATGTAATAGGTTTTGCCTTCCGCTTCCATAAGGATGCCCACGGCACAGGTGTCGGAATGCTCTGCCTTTACAGCGGTAAAGCGAAGGCTCCCTTCGGTCCAGTGGGTGTGGCGGTTAAACTGCACATAGTTGTGATCGCCCCCGAAAATCTGCCGAACCTTTTCCCAGGCATTTCCCGAAGCCAGGACCAGAACATTTTTTTCTTCTGTGAGATAGTGCTTTAGGGTATCGGGATCCGTGTGGTCCAGATGGTTGTGGGTGAGAAGAATGATGTCGGGCCGGATTTTCAGAAATTCATCGTTTACGGGGACTCTTCTTTTGTTTTTGGGGTTCAGTTTTGCACAGGAGTCGGAGAGGTAGGGGTCTACAAGGATCTTTTTGCCTTGGGTCTCAAAAAAAAGCCCTGCCTGACCCAGCCAGGTGATCTTCATATTAAAATTCCTCCAATCGTAGGCTGGAAAGATAGGTTTTTGATGTTTTCGGCGGAATAAAGTCGAAGCCGGCAAAGGCTCTGTCGAAGGGAGAATTTTGGCAGTTTGCCATGCTTGTCATGGGTTCCAGACAAATATATTCGTCGGCATTTCCGTTGTAGATGAGACGGAAGGGGAAATTTTTGCTGTTTTCATAAATCAGCTTTACGCGGTTTTGAAGGTCGCAGATCTCCATTTTTCCCTCGCCTTTTGACAGATAGTGGCGGCTGATCACCTCTTCAAAGGGGTGAAAGGCGTAGCTGCGGATCTTTTCGGTGATCTTGTCCGTTTCTAAAATGCGACCCGTGGGGAGATAGTTTTTCATATTTCGCTCCACAAGGCTTCCCACATCTGCTCCTACGGTGATCTTTTCGGGATCGGTGCCGCGGATAAAGGGGATGTTGAAAGTGGTGTGGAAGGCAAGACAGGAGGGCATATTTTCATCCGAAAGGTTAAAAATCTCCGTTTTCTGAGAAAGGCCGTCTTTGAACAGGCGGTAGGTGATCTCAATGCGAAAGGCGTGAGAAAATCCTTTGCGAGGACCTTTTTCCAAAAAGCAGATGACAAAATCTTCTCCCTGTTCCGAAAGAGAAAAGGGAGCTTGGTGAATGTCCCCGTGGAGGTGGCAATTCGTTTCCGGTTCGTTGACGGGGTAAAAATACTCTCTTCCCTCGAAAGAAAATTTTCCCCCCTCGATGCGGTTCGCAGGGTAGAGAATGGGCATACCGTAAAGATAAGGATTGTCGATGCCTTTTTCATAGTCGGGCTCACGCAAAAGGGATGCGCCTCTTTTTTTGTCCCGAAGCAAAATGCAGTTGGCGCCTCGGGAAAGATTGATCTTTGCCGAGAAATTTTCGTTTTTGATTTCAATGATGTTTTCCATTTTTTCACCAAAAATAGTTTCTGATATCATTTTACATCAAAAAAACTGATGTTGAAGGGGTAAAATTATCTTTTTTCAAAGAAAAAAGGATAAAAAATTGACATTTTTATTAAAATGGGTTAAGATAAAAGGTGAAAGGGGGGAGAAAATGAACATTATTGATCTGGAAACACCCATTAATTCAAAAATCTTCTACGGTCCGAAAACGGCTGAAAAAGAGCCCTTTTATATTCCCGAATACGGCATTACCTATCGGAATACCCCCTGCTATCAGCTTAGAATGGAATCGAAGATCTCCTGTATTCAGTATGTGCTCTCCGGCTCGGGGATCCTTCTGTACGACGGCAAAATGTATACGGTGAAGGAAGGGGATTCCTTTATACTGCTTGCAGGTCGGGATCAGATCTACTATTCCAACCCCGACAACCAGTTTGAGCGGATCTGGATCAATTTCAGAGGGGAATTATCCCTTCAGCTGATTTTTGCCTACGGTCTGCAGGAGGCGGTGGTGTTTCAGAATACCAACATTCTGCCCTTTCTGGAAAAGATCCACAAGGTTTGCGAGAAAAACCAAGACCCCGAGATCTACAAGGAAAAAAGCGCGGTGGAATTTTTAAAGCTTATTCAGTTTTTTGCCAGAAACAAGGAAAATACCGCCGCTTCCTCTACGCCCTTGGAGGAGGTAAGACAGTATCTGGATTTTCATATTATGGAGAATATCACCTTAAACCATGTGGCGAAAAAGTTTTCTTTTTCCAAGGAGCATCTGATCCGCAGCTTTAAAAAGAGCTACGGCATTACTCCCTATCAGTATCTTTTGCAGTCAAGGCTCCGCATTGCCATGATCATGCTGAAGACCACCGATGATACCTTATCGGAAATTGCGGAAAAGCTGAATTTTTCCGATCCCCATCACTTTTCCGATACCTTTAAAAAGCACCTGGGCTTCCGCCCCTCGGAATACCGAAGGGAAAGCGGCGAGTAAAGTTTTTGATATGGCTATGGAAAAAAGTGTTTTTTTGTGTTAAGATAGGATAAATAAAAGAAAGATCGGTTCGCTTATGGAACAGAAAAGAAAATTGAGAGTTGCACAGATCGGTGCGGCACATCTTCACGCAGGGGCGGCGCTGAGCACCATCCGAAGACACAGCGATCTGTTTGAACTTATGGGGTACGGCGTCCCCGAAGAGGAAAAGAGCACCCCTTTTTATGAAATGAGCAAAAAATACGAGACCCATTCTCCGGAGGAGATCCTTGCTCTACCGGACCTGGACGCGGTGTTTATTGAGGTCTCGGAAAAGAATCTGACAAAATACGCCCTTTTGGCTGCCCAGCGCGGTTTGCATGTTTATATGGATAAGCCGGGGGGCATCGGCCTTGCGGATTTTGAAAAATTGGTAAAAACCGTAAAGGAAAAAGGGAAGATCCTTCACCTTGGCTATATGTACCGCTACAATCCTGCGGTAAAAGAGCTTCTTGAAAAGATCAAAAAAGGAGACCTTGGCGAGGTCTACAGTGTGGAAGCGCACATGAGCTGCTTTACCACACCCTCTTTTCGGGAGTTTTTGAAGGACTATCCCGGGGGTATGATGTTTCAGTTGGGGTGCCACCTTTTGGATCTGATCCTTCAGATCCAGGGCCTTCCGGAAGAGGTGATCCCGGCAAACGCCCAAACGGGCTTTGAAGGGTGCGCGTGCACGGATCTTGGCTTTGCAGTCCTTCGGTACAAAAACGGTACTTCCTTTATCAAAACCTCTGCCGTGGAACGGGGCGGATTCATCCGCCGTCAGATCGTGGTTTGCGGAACCGGAGGTACGGTGGAAATTCGCCCTCTTGAAAGGGATGCCACCGAGATGCACAACGATGCAAAGCTCTGTACGGATATTTACGAAACCTATTCCGATGAATGGGTGACGACCCCTTCCAAGACCACTACCGATATTTACAATCGTTACGACGATATGATCCTGTCCTTTGCCAAGGTTCTGCGAGGTGAACAGGATAACCCGTATTCTCCCGATTATGAATTAGCCCTTTACAAAACTCTGTTAAAATGCTGCGGCGAATAAAGAAAGGAATTTTTTATGAAAGCAATTCTTGTAAACGAAGACAGAAGCCTCCGTTGGGATCTTGTTCCCGACCCTGTCCTTTTGCCGGATCAGGTTCTGATCAAAGTGGAAGCTACTGCTTTAAACCGTGCGGATCTGATGCAAAGAGAGGGCGATTATCCCCCTCCTCCCGGCTGGCCGGAATGGATGGGACTTGAGGTAGCAGGCGAAATCGCAGAAATGGGGAAAGAGGCACAGGAAAAATCCTCCCTGAAGGTAGGAGATAAGGTTTGTGCCCTCCTCGGCGGCGGCGGATACGCGCAGTATGTAGCCGCAAAATATGACCTTGTGATGCCTGTTCCCAAAAACTGCTCTATGGTGGAGGCGGCAGCCATTCCCGAAGCGTTTGCTACCGCATATCTGAATCTGTTCTATGAAGGAAAGATCAAGGAAGGTGATACCCTTCTTGTGATGGCAGGCGGCTCGGGTCTTGCCAGCGTGATCATCCCCATGGCAAAAGCCTTCGGTGTACGCGTGATCACTACCGTGCGCGGTGAGGATAAGGCAAAAAGCATTGCGCATCTGGGGGCTGACCGTGTGGTCGTAACTTCAAAAGAAGACCTTTCCCTCGTCTTGAAGGAGGAAATGGAACAGGGGCACTCGGTGGATGTTGCCATTGACTGTCTGGGTGGCAAGGACATGGACAAGTGCCTGCACTACCTGACCCACGGTGCAAGATGGATCATGATCGCCGCCCTTGCAGGAACGGTGGCGGAAATTGATCTGAAAAACATTTATGTGCGCAATGTGCGTATCATTGGATCCACTCTTCGTTCCCGTGCGCCCGAAATGAAGGGCGAGATCCTTCGGGGTCTTGTGGAAACGATCTTCCCCAAGGTGGAAGAAGGGCTCATCAAGCCCACCATTCACGCCGTTTTCCCCATTGAAGAGGCGGAAAAAGCACAGGCTGTCCTTTACGAAAACAAAAATGTTGGCAAAGTGGTTATGACTGTGGAATAAAAAAAGCACCCGAAAGGGTGCTTTTTTCATTGAAGTCCCTTTTTTAAAAAAAGTGACGTAAAAAACTTTCTGTTCTTTCTTTCGAAAAGAAAGAACCAAAGAAACTTCTTAAATAATAAAATATGAAAGGGATTTTAAACCAATTTTATCTTTTGTTAGTCGGAAGTTTTCTTTGCCTACTTTCTTTTTCCAAAAGAAAGTAGGTTATTTGCAGGCACGCAGAAGGCGTACAATTTCGTCAGCGAATTTTTCACCGGAGCCGGGTACAAAGCGGCAGTTCCAGGTCTCATAACCGCCGTGCTCATAGGCGATGGCAGTGGGCACATAGCCGTTTACTCCGTGAGCCAGGGTGCAAACAAAAGTGGTCTTGTAGCCTAAATCCGTGGCAGCGTCACGAATGTAAGAGCCGTGTTTGTGGAACATTTCATAGGCTGCGGAAACAAAAGCCAGATCCCCGAAGCCAATGGCAGTGAAGGGAATCTCCATGGTAGGCACGCAGCTTCCGTAATAGACAGCAAAGCTTGCTTCGTCATAACTTGCAAAGCCGTATTTTGCCACCAGAGCATTGCTTTCGGGGCTGTTTTTTTTCAGAGAGGTAATTTCTTTTGCTTGATTGAGTTTTTCGGGTGTATTGATCTTGCACCGGGCGGTGTATCTGCTGTGTTGAATTTTAAGGTCACCGATGGCGACCTTTTCTTCTGCCCTCAGGCACTTTCTCGCCCCTTCCATAAAGGCGGCGTCTGCATCGGGAGCCTTCTTATCCGTGGAAAGCACAGCGTACTGGTTGATATCAGCGCTGGCACCGGAGTAATAAGCGAAAAGGCAATCAAATTCCTTTTCCGCGCTCTTGCGGAAGGGATCTACAAAGTCTGCGGAGAGTGCATCGGGAGCCTTGGCGCCGTAGTAGTGGGTTTGAAAGTTTACCAGAAGCACATCCTTTTTGGTTTGTCGGTCAAAGCGGATGGTGCGCATCTCGGGATCGGCATCGGATTCGTGTTCTATGGGTCTGTCGGCAGCAGAGGGATTCATTTTCCAGCCACCGTTCAGGAGTTTATATCGGCGGACAAAGCCGATACCGGGTTGATCGGCTTTCCCCGAAAAAGCGCCTACCACAGGGTCAAGGTCATTCAAGGCCTCTTCCACGGCAAAGGGAAGCTGCTTGTAGTAGTTCTCGAGCCACTGCGCTTTTCCTTGGCCAACCGAATTGGTGTCGGGCGCGGAATGGGTATGGGTGCAGCTGATAATGATATTTTCCGCAGGGATGCCGAATTTCTTTTCAATGATGGAAAAAGAACGGTTTGCTACAGATTCAAACATTTTTTTCACATCGGCGGTCATAATGAGGACGGTGTTTTCCCCGTCGTGTATCGCAACACAGGTGAGCATCAGAGGATCGAGAATACCGCGGGCGGTTCCGCCATCAATGGCAACAGGATATGCGGAGGGGTTGCCGGAAATATCAACACGGCCGTAGCCTACGGAAAAAGTTTTTGGAAAGCTGAGGTTAGGCTTCTTCTCCTCATCGGTTTTTTCTTGGGAAGGGCTTTGATCTTTTGCAGGAGTTTTTGCAGGAGCTTTTGCAGTGGTTGTTGTTGTGGTAATTTCCTGCTTTTTGAGGGCCGTGTTCCCCTTCTTTTTGGTGGTGGAGGTGGTGTTTTTGACAAAAGGTGTTTTTTCCGTTGCAGCCGGTTCTTTTTTTGTTGTACTTGTTACGGAGGTGTTCTCCTGGGCGTTTGTTTTTTCTTTTACAAAGGGATCGTCTTTTTTGTAGATCGCAAAAGAAAAAATGATTGCCGTTGTGATCAAAAGTGCAAGAAGTCTTTTCATCTGTCAATCCTTATTATCTTTATTATAAATATTGTACCGAAAATATGCCCAAAGTCAATAGTGAAAAAAGCACCGCGATCTGCGGTGCTTTTTCAATCTTAATTCAATCTTATCTTTTATAATGAAGCGTGATGAAGGGATCAAAGATGTTTTATGGCATGGCGGAGAGCATATTTTCAATAAAAATACCGTAGCCCCGCGTGGGGTCTCCCACAAGCACATGGGTGACGGCGCCGATGAGATGTCCGTTCTGAATGATGGGTGAGCCGCTCATTCCCTGAACGATACCGCCTGTTTTTTCAATCAGGCGCTCATCTGTAATGTGCACCACAAAGTTTTTATTTGCCCGATCCTTATCAATGATCTCTTCTACCTCGATCTCATATTCCTGCTTTCCGTTTTCGTCAAGGGTACAGAAAATGGAAGCCTTCCCCGGCTTTACACTGCTTTTCAGCCCGATGGGAACCGTTTCGCTCCCTTGGTATTTTGTATTAAAATGTCCGTAGATACCGCTGGGGAGATTGGCGAGAACCGAGCCTGTGGTCTCTTTTTCCAATTTTCCGCGGATCTCACCGGGGGTGCCGTCCTTTCCCTTGGTAATGCTTTCCACAAGGGCGTGGCACACGGAGCCGTCACCCAGAGGAAAGACAATGCCCGTTTCGGAGTCACTGACAGGGTGCCCGAGCCCGGCAAAATCCCCTGTGACGGGATCCGAAAAGGTAACGGTACCGATGCCTGCTGCCCCGTCGCGCACCCAAAGCCCTGCCCGATATCCGCTTTTGTCGGATGAGAGTGCAGGGGAAAGGGAAAGGTCCATTTCTTCCTGACCGCGCATCAAGCGGATCTGAATGCTTTCGCCGCCGCTTTTGGCCACGATCTTGGAAAAGGAGGCAGCGGAAGTAAGCTCCACCCCGTTGCAGGAAAGGAGAATGTCACCTGCGCAAATCCCTGCCTCTTTCCCCGGAGAGACGGCTCCCTTTTCCGTGGTCACCTCGTCCAGTGCGCAAACAAGAAGCCCTTTGGTGTTCATACGGATCCCAAAAAGCTCTCCTCCGCAGAGTACATTTGTTTTTTCGTAGTAATTGACGCGGACATTTTTCATGGGAAGGATCCCGAAGGCCAGGATCTTTCCTTCCTCCGTTCGGGTCAGAAATCCTTCTTCCGAAGAGGAAGGCGTTTCTTTCTCATAGGAAAAGCAAAGGGTGCCCGAGAGGGTATCGCCTGCGTAAAGCCCTGTGGTATCGGGATAAAGAAAATCGGCAACGCCGAAAAGAGAGAGGAATACAAAATAGAGGATCATCACAAAAGAAAGCATACCTTTTGCGATTTTTTTGGTCATAGATTGCTCCCAAAATTTTTTGTCTTTTTCAGACATGATTAATTTGCGCAAAAGGAGAAAAAATATGTTTTATAAAAATGGAACAAAAAATAGAGACTTCCAAGGGAATTTTTTTAAAAATCATTGAAAAGCCTTCTTTCCTATGATAAAATATAGGGAAAGAAAAAAAGGAGTTTTTCCATGGAAAATAGCGGAAATGATTTTTTGACGGGATATGTGGAGCATCTTGTTCCTTTACGGGAAAAGAGCATTCTCTTATCAAAGAAAATTAAGATCGTGCTTCTCGGTGCCGTTCTTTGTGCGGCAACCTTTGCATTGAGTTTTCTTTCCCTTCCCGGCGGTGTGATCGCGGTTCTTCTTGTGGGGATCGCCTCGCTTCTTTGGTACCTGTGGAAGTTTGTATCCATTGAATACGAGTATACCATTGCAGACGGAGAAATGGAGATTGAGGTGATCTACGGCAAAAGCCGCCGCAAGCCCTTTTATACCGTTCCTCGCGGAAAATTTGAAAAAATTGCAAAAGTCGCCGGAAAAGAATACACCCTTTCCCAGTTCCCCGGTGTGAAAAAAGAGGTTTTTTGTGCCTCCACCCGCACGGGAGAAAATACCTGGTACGCCATTGTGGCGGAAGAGGGCGGCGCCAAGACCCTTTTGTTTTTTGAAATGACCCCCAAAGCGGAAAAGGCACTTCGCACCTATAACAGAAGCGCATTTACCTTGTAAAAATTCAAAGAGTATTCATTTTACTGCCATATCATTTTGACAATAAGAAAAAGGAGCACATCCATGAACGAGAACAAACAAAATCCGGAAAATGAAAATCTTTCCCGGGAACCGCAAGAAGAATATACTCCTCCCGTAGAGGAGAAAAAAGAAGAGGCACCGAAGGAATATGAGTATCAGTTCACTCCGTCCCCCGAGACGCCTTTGACTCCTCCTCCCAAAAAGCCAAAAAAGAATAAGACCTTTACCGTGATCGCAGTGCTTGTAGCTTTATATCTGGTACTTGTACTGGGTCTTGTGGGATTGATCTCCTCCGGCGCATTGGAATTTGCATCTCCCGATGCCCAGGAGTCCAATCAGGAAGAAGAAAATCAAACCGCGGAAAAGGAAAAAGATGAAAACGCCCCCATCCGTGAAAACCCCTCTGAGGACGGAAGCCACCTGATCGTGGGCGAGGATTACAGCGGCAAAGCTCTTTCCGCAACCAGTCTTTACGAAAAAAATGTAGACTGCGTTGTTTTTGTTGAGGCAAATTACGCTCAGGGAAAATCCACCGGCTCCGGCTTTGTGATCGATGGGAAAAACGGATATATTCTCACAAACCACCATGTGGTTGAACAGAGCCAGGATATCGGTGTTACCTTCCCGAACGGTGACAGCTACACGGCAAAATTGATCGGCTCTGACAGCATTAATGACATTGCCGTTTTGAAAATTGAAAAAGACGATCTGAAAAATGTGACCATCGGAAATTCCGATAACCTGAAGGTTGGAGACGATATTCTTGTGATCGGAAACCCCTTGGGTGATCTCACCTTTACCCTGACCACCGGCGTTGTTTCCGGCGTGAACCGTGTGATCAACACGGGTGAAAATAACATTACCACCTTCCAGACGGATGCTGCCATCAACTCCGGCAATTCCGGCGGTCCTGCCTTTGATGCCACCGGTGCGGTGGTGGGCATTGCTTCCGCAAAATATGCCGCAACGGGCGTTGAGGGAATCGGATTTTGCATTCCCATTAACGACGCTATGGAGATCGCAAAGGATCTGGTTGCCCACGGTTATGTGACCGGCAGACCCAATTTCGGCATTGCGGTTTCCGATTCCTCCGGCTATGAATACACCACTGACGAGTGGGGCAGAAGAGTCATCATTGAAACCATGCCCGGCGCACGGGTAGAAGAGGTGGGCAAGGGCTCTTGCGCAGAAAAAGCAGGTCTGAAGGTTGGCGACATTATTACCAAGCTCAACGACGAAAAGGTGAAGACCGCCAACGAGCTGATCAACGCGAAAAATAAATACAAAGCAGGAGACAAGGTTACGGTGGAAATCTACCGTGACGGAAGCACCCAGACGCTTTCCGTGACCCTTGACGAATATACTCCCGACTAAAATTTCAGAAGCCTTTTGCATTTGCAGAGGGCTTCTTTTTTTGAAGCGAAAAGGGAAAACTTTTTCATGAAAAAGATATTGAAAAAGCTGTTTTTTCTTGCTATACTGAAAAAAACGCTTTAAGGAGAAGAGTATGCATCGCTTTTCAAGATATATGTTTCAGTCTGCAAAGCCTCTGGGGAAAGGGGGCCGTCTTGTAACTGCCTCCCGTGCCCATATGCAGATGGCAAAAAAAGCGGCCACCGACGGCATTGTGCTTCTGAAAAATGACGGCACCCTTCCTTTGAAAAAAGGGGAGAGGGTGTGCCTTTTCGGCAGAGGAACGGGAGAATTTCTCTTCGGCGGCGGCGGCAGCGGCAATGTATTGTCCGATGTAAAGGTTTCCCTTGCGGATGCACTGAAAAATGCAGATGAAAAAGGGGAGATCGCCCTGTTTTATCCTCTGATCGAAGAAGGGGAAAAAGAATTTTCCTTGGAAATGGAAAGAGGAAATCTTCTTCCCGAAAAGGAAAGAAGAAGCTGGATGGTGGGAAGAGACCTTGCTCCCTTTCCTATTTCCGACAAGGTTTACGGCGAAGCGGTAACATTCGGCGGTATCGCCCTTTTTTCCATTCTCCGCTATTCTTCCGAATGTTCAGACCGAAAAGGAGAGGCAGGGGGATTTGCCCTTTTGCCCGAGGAGCTCTCCCTTCTTGCCCGTTTGGAAAAGGATTTTCGTTCTGTTGTTGTGATCCTTACCGTTTGCGGTCCTGTGGAAACAAAAGTCTTTCAATGTGATGAAAAGGTAGGCGCCGTTCTTTACCCCTTGTTCGGCGGAAGCCTTGCAGGGGAAGCCATTGTGGATATTCTCCTTGGCAAAAAATATCCCTCGGGTCATCTTCAGCATACCTTGGCGAAAAAGATTGAGGATTATCCTACTACAAAGACCTTTTTGGAAAGCCCTGATTTTACTTCCTACGAAGAGGATATTTTCGTAGGCTACCGTTATTTTGAGACCTTCTGTCCCGAAAAGGTGGTATATCCCTTCGGCTTTGGCTTAGGATATACGGAATTTGATATTTTGTGCGAAAAAGCTTCTTTTACAAAAGGGGTGTTTTCTGCTCGCGTACGGGTAACAAATAAAGGAAAGGCAAAGGGAAAAGAAGTGGTACAGCTGTACCTTTCCGCGCCCCAGGGCCTTTTGGGAAAACCTGCAAAAGAGCTTTGTGCTTTTGTAAAAACGAAAGAGCTTGCCCCCGGAGAAAGCGCGCTTCTTTCTCTTCGCTTTCACCTTTCCGACCATGCTTCCTTTGACGATCTGGGTAAGATCGAGGAAAGCGCCTTCCTTTTGGAAAAAGGCACCTACCGCATCTATTTGGGTAACAATGTAAGAGATTCCAAGGAAATCTTCTCCTTTGATCTTTCCGAAAACAAGATCTGCAAAAAGAGCAAGGCCTACCTTGCTCCCGAAAAACTTGAAAAAAGACTTCTGGCAAACGGAAAATACGAAACCTTACCGAAAAAGGAAAAGGTGAAAATGCCGCCTCGCATGTTTTCCGGTGAAAAGGTAGAAAATCCCCGGCGCATGACCCTCATAAAAGCCTTGGAGGAGGGGTGCCTGGATGAATTTTGCCTTTCTCTGACGGAAGAAGAGGTGTTGGAGCTTCTTTACGGTCATCCAAATCCTTTAAGCTCCTCCACCGGCTTTATCGGTGCTCAAAGAAGAGTGAGAGTGACCTCGGGCGTTGCGGATGTAACAGGGATCCCTCCCATTCCCACCGCCGACGGCCCTGCAGGCTTCCGTGCCACGCCCTCGGCAGATATTAAGAGTACCTTCTTCCCCTGCGGCGCTTGCCTCGCCCAGACCTGGG
>JAZUOK010000070.1:0-1577 GCA_045604665.1 Eubacteriales bacterium
TCGGTATGGCGGCAAGCATGGGCGCCTTTCTCCTGTCCGCAGGTGCAAAAGGCAAGCGCATTGCCCTGCCCCACAGTGAGATTATGATCCATCAGCCCCTGGGCGGCATGCAAGGTCAGGCAAGTGATATTAAGATCCACTCCGACCACATTCTCCGCACCCGTGAGACTCTGAATAAGATCCTTGCGGAAAATACCGGTAAAGACCTTGCTCAGATCGAAAAAGACACCGACCGTGACAACTTCTTGACTGCAAAAGAAGCCCTGGAATACGGACTGATCGACAAAGTAATCGAAAAAAGAGCATAAAATCTTAAAAAAAGCCGAGCAAAGAAAAGCTTGCTCGGTTTTTTTATCTCAAAAACCATGCGGAGGTTTTATGGCAAACCAAAAAAATGTTCCCACTTGTTCCTTCTGCTCCAGAACACAGGAGCAGGCAGGTCTTCTTATTCCCGGCCCAAAGGGCATCTATATTTGCGATGCCTGCGCTACCCTGTGCTATGAATTGGTAGAAGAATATTTGGGAGAAGTAAAAGAGAAAGAAAAGAAGGAAAAAGAATTTAAGATCGATTATCTTCCCCGTCCCACCGAGATCAAAAAGAAATTGGATGAATATGTAGTGGGTCAGGACGAAGCAAAAAAGGCCTTATCCGTTGCCGTATACAACCACTACAAGCGTCTCATGCAAAAGGACGATGACGGCGTAGAGATCCAGAAAAGCAATGTTCTTCTCATTGGTGCTACCGGCTGCGGAAAGACCTATCTTGCACAAACCTTGGCAAAAACCTTACAGGTTCCCTTTGCCATTGCCGATGCCACCACGCTGACGGAAGCAGGATATGTGGGCGAGGATGTGGAAAACATTCTCCTGCGTTTGATCCAGGCAGCGGATTTTGATGTGGAAAAGGCCCAAAAAGGCATCATCTATATTGATGAGATCGACAAGATCGCACGCAGAAGCGAAAACCGCTCCATTACAAGAGATGTTTCCGGCGAAGGTGTTCAGCAAGCACTTTTGAAGATCCTGGAAGGCACGGTGGCAAATGTCCCCCCTCAGGGCGGAAGAAAGCACCCCAATCAGGAATTTATCAAAATTGATACCAAGAACATTCTCTTTATCTGCGGCGGCGCTTTTGACGGTATGGAAGAAGTGATCAAAAAACGCCAAGGCAAGCAGATCATCGGGTTCGGCGATAAGGAAGAGGCGCAAAAAAAAGAGCACACCATTGCAGATGTTGTGCCCCACGACTTGATCAAATTCGGCATTATTCCCGAGCTTGTGGGCAGAATCCCCGTGATCGTGCCGCTGGATCCCTTGGACGAGGATAGCCTTGTTCGGATTCTGTCAGAGCCGAAGAACGCTCTGGTCCGTCAGTATCAGAAATTGTTCCGATTCGACGAGATCGAGCTTGCATTTTCCGAAGAGGCCCTCCGCGAAATTGCAAAAAAAGCAAAAGAGCAAAACACCGGTGCAAGAGGACTTCGCGCCATTATGGAAAGCTTTTTGCAGAAGATCATGTTCGAGATCCCCGATCGCAGAGATGTAGAAAAGCTCGTCATCACAAAAGAAGTGGTAAC
>JAZUOK010000071.1:0-2005 GCA_045604665.1 Eubacteriales bacterium
ACAAGTCCTACCATACGGGAAGAAACCGTAGCAAAGAAAAAGCCGAAAATAACAATGATAATCGCACCGAGAAGAGATACGGGAATCGCAGGAACAAGCCATACTGCCAAGGTCAAGAATACGATCAGCGCCAAAATAATTCTAAAATCAATATCCTGCTCCGTACGGAGAGCACCGCCTTTTCCGGAACCCGCAGAGATGCTCTTCATTGCACCGCCGAAGGTCTTAACGATCAAAGGAAGGTTCTTAATAAGACTGATGATGCCGCCTGCTGCCAAGGCACCAGCACCGATATAGCGAATGTAGGAAGACCAGATCCCTGCCGCACCGGAGGATGCAAAAATCTCACCGATGGTGCTCGTTCCGGGATAAAGAATCGTTTCTGCACCGAAAAGAACGATGATCGGAATCAATACAAGCCAGCTGAGAACACCGCCTGCGAACATATAGGAGGAAATTCTCGCTCCGCAAATATAACCTACACTCAAAACCGCAGGGTAGATCTGGGTACCGATGGTCCCTGCAAAGCCTTTGACGGTATAACTGATCTCGCCGGAAACCACCTTTAAACCATCAATAATGAATTTGAACAGTGCCGCAAAGCCCATACCAGCAAAAACAGTAGAAGCGTTAGCACCGCCCTTTTCACCTGCCAAAAGAACCTCGGCACAAGCAGTTCCTTCCGGATAAGGAAGAACACCGTGCTCTTTTACGATCAGAGCATTGCGCAAAGGAACCATAAAGAACACACCCAAAAGTCCGCCGATCAGAGCGATGACGGAAATCTCAAAAATACCGGGTTTGTCCATTTTTCCTTCTGCTGCCCACAAGAAAAGTGCAGGAAGGGTAAAGATCGCACCTGCCGCAACCGATTCTCCGGCAGAGCCTGCCGTCTGCACAAAGTTGCTTTCCAAAATGGAATTTTTCCGCATCAGAATACGGATCACACCCATGGAAATGACCGCCGCAGGAATGGAGGCGGAAACCGTCATACCAACCCGAAGGCCAAGATAAGCATTTGCCGCACCGAAGATCACTGCAAGAAGAATACCCATGATCACAGAGGTTACTGTGATCTCAGGAGTTACTTTTTCCGCAGGGATATAAGGGCGAAAATTGTTTTTCTGATCCATAAATATCTCCTTTATATTTCTTTTCCTTATATTTTACCAAAAAAATTGTTTTTTTGCAAGTTTTATCCAAGTCTTGCAAGGGTTTTTATGATTCTCTTATAAACCCTCTCCACAGAAGGAAGGCTCATTCTTTCTTTCGTAGTATGTACATCCCAAAGATCAGGACCAATGGAAATACAGTCGATACCCGGAAGACCGGAGGAGATCACGCCGCACTCAAGACCTGCATGGATCGCTTCAATGCGGATCTTTTTCCCTGTTTCTTCTCTGTAAATTTCGGCATACAGATCACGAAGGGGAGAATCGGGTCGGTATTCCCAAGGAGGATAATGCCCGAAGGAAGAAGTAGTTGCACCGATCGTTCTTGCGAACGCCTTAACACGGTCTTCTAAAGCAAGAAGCGCAGAATAAAGATTGCTCCTAAGCATCAGCTGGAATACAACGGCATTTTCTTCACTTCTTAAAATACCAAGATTGAGGGAGGTTTCTACAAGATTCGGAATAGAAGGGCTCATTTCCATTACACCATTCGGTACCGTGCAGAGGGCATCAAAAAGAAGTTTGCTTTCCTTCAAATCAACAGCATCGCACTCCTGTTCGGGAAAAACCTTCACCTCGTAGGTAAAATCAGGTTCTCTTTGGAAAAGCTCTTTCTTTACCTCTGCAAGATAGGCACTGCATTTCTCTAAAAAGGCTTCTTCTTCGAAAACAATGCCTTCAAAAGATGCAGAAAGAGGGATGGCATTTCCCTTTTCACCGCCATAGATGGAAGAAAGGCAGATTTCAAGATCTTCGGAAAGCTTTGCAAGCACTCTTCCCATCAAAAGATCTGCATTGACTCTGCCGTTTCCGATCTCAATACCGGAATGGCC
>JAZUOK010000072.1:0-5035 GCA_045604665.1 Eubacteriales bacterium
CCGCTTGGCCTCCGACTTGTCAAAACGCCTGCATGACGGGCTTTTTTCATGGTATCGGTATAAACACGAAATACGCCGGTATTGTGTGTGGTTCTGTACTTAAATTCGTTATGAATATTTGTACCGATCTCATAGCCGTACGCTCTGCAAGCCTGAACTGCATTACGATATCCTGCAAAAGGATTAACCGCTCTTTTCAAAGGCTCATCTGTCTGAAGGCCGACGATGATCTCCTTGTCTTTTAAAATGTAGCCGGGCTCGAAGGTCAAAAGAGAAGAAACTCTTTCCGTATCCACATTTAAAACGCCGCCCTTTTCATTTTCCAAAATGAGAAGTCTGTCCACTTCTTCTTTTAAAAGGTCGGTTCGGGGCGTCGTTCCTTTTAAGAAAGAAGCATCGCCTTCGTAAGGCTTATAGTTATTCTGAATAAAATCAGACAAATCAATTTCATTTTGCCACTTATCGCCTTTAAAATTTCTCCAATAATTCAATGTGTTACCTCCTAAAAAAAACAAAAAAGCATCCCAAAAGGATGCCCAGACGGTCGGCTAAATCGCATCCTTGTTCCCTCATAGTTTTTCCTATGTTCCGTCAGTTGCAAGGACAATGGTATTTTACACGAAAAAGGCATTTTTGTCAATACAGAACAACTCTTTTCTCTTGCAAATTCAAAATGGATATGTTATACTGTTCCGGTAAGTAATTTATGAGGTTTTTTCTATGATTTGCAATTCTATTTTGGATGCTATGGGAAATACACCCATCATCCGTCTGCGCCATCTTGGAGATCAAGATGCAGCACAAATTCTTGTAAAATTTGAAGGACTCAATGTTGGCGGTTCCATCAAAACCAGAACTGCTTACAATATGATCCGCGACGCAGAAGAAAAAGGTCTTGTAGGGCCCGACACCGTTATTGTTGAGCCTACCAGCGGCAACCAAGGCATCGGTCTTGCGCTTGTGGGCGCAGTAAGAGGCTATCAGGTTAAAATTATTATGCCCGATTCTGTCAGCATTGAGCGCAGGAAACTTGTGGAGCATTACGGTGCGGAAGTGATCCTTGTTCACGACGGCGGAAACATCGGCCAATGCATTGAGGAATGTGTCGCTCTTGCTTTGAAAATGAAAAAAGAGGATCAAAATGTTTTTGTTCCCCAGCAGTTTGAAAATCCTGCAAACCCTGCAATTCAGAGAGAACAGACTGCAAAAGAGATCTTGGAACAGGTTGGCGGCGCCATTGACGGCTTTTGTTCCGGCATCGGGACCGGTGGCACCATTACCGGTATCGGAGAAGTGTTAAAGGAAAATAATCCCGATATGACGATTTGGGCAGTGGAACCCGAGAATGCCGCGATCCTTTCCGGCGGTTCCATCGGAACACATGTACAAATGGGCATCGGAGACGGCCTGATTCCCGATATTCTCAACCAAAACATCATTGATGATGTTTGCATCGTAAAAGATGAGGAAGCTCTTGAAACCTCAAAGCTTCTTGCAAGTCGCGAGGGCATTATGTGCGGTATTTCCAGCGGAACCAATGTTGCTGCCGCAATTCGCCTTGCAAAAAAGCTCGGCAAAGGAAAAACCGTTGTTACTATTTTACCCGATACTGCCGAACGCTATTTTTCCACTCCCCTGTTTTTGTAATGAAAAAAGTGAAGATCTTAGATCTTCACTTTTTCTTTTTATAGTCTTCTTAAAAACGCCTCAATAAAAACAGATTCGTATTTATGCGCTTCCAGATTGGGATGATCATTCTCCTCATTTAAAGTAAAATGCTCACGGATGGAACGGATGAGATCCGGTTCGATTCCAAGGCTTTCATCCTTTTCAAAAATACAAGGCAAGGCCGGATCACCGGGAAAATCAAGAAAAGGAATATCCCATTTTTTTGCGATGGCTCGAGTTGCATCCATCCATTCTTTTTTACCCCAATAGGTGATAATAATTCCAAGCTTTGTATTTGGCATTTCCGAGCGAAAATACTTAAGCACCTTGTTCCATGCACCGAAATATGTGGTATTGTCACAATCATCAATTGTACCGAGATTTGTATACTCGCTGTCATTTGTGCCAAACCACAAAGTCAGATAGTGTGCATCCTTTGGCAAAGACAAATAGCGATCCAAAGAAAAAGGATTCCTATCCTCCTTTGTTTTCCCGTCCTTACCTTCCAAATAGTCTTTTGAAAGTGCCATGGTAGAACCGCAATAAGCATCACGAACAAGAGTCATATCATTTCTTTTGGCGATCCACCAAGGGTATGTTTTATACATTCCCCATTCATTGTCCCAAATAACGGGGCTCTCTTTTCTCTCTCGACCTTCGGAATCCTTCCAAAAGCGAAAGTCACCTCTTGTTAAGCTGTCGCCGCAAGCGATCCATTTTTTTCCGTAAAGAATATTTTCCTTTTTATCCATAATAATCCCCCTTTGGAAGATACCTTATTATAAAAAAACTCCCCTTTTCTGTCAAGAAAAGAGGAGAAGAGATCAGAGAACATAAATAAAAATAGCAATAAAATGCAGGATACAGGCAAAAAGAACAAACACATGAAAAACAGAGTGTGCATAAGGCACATTTTTGTGTTTTCCGATGCTGTAAATCACAGCACCGATCGTATAGAGAACTCCGCCTATGAAAATAAGAAGCATTCCTAATCCGCCAACAGCCGTAATACAGTCCTTTAAGCAGATCAGAATACACCAACCCATCGCAAGATAGGACACCATAGAAAACACACGGAACCGATTCATATCAATTGCGGTCAGCGTAATGGCAAAGATCGCAGATCCCCAAACGATGCCGAATACAAGCCAAGCCCAAAAGGGTGAAACCTGTCTTAAGGATACAAGAACAATCGGAGTATAAGTCCCGGCAATCAAAAGGTAAATCGTGCAATGGTCAATCACACGGAAAACCTTCTTGGCTTTTATAGGGATAAGTCCGTGATACAGGCTCGACATGGTAAATAAAAGTACAATGGAAGCACCGTAAACAACAGAACAGACCACTCCGAATTTTACAGAGTATAAAATAGATTTTGCCACACAGAGAATCAGTGCAACAATGCCAAAAGCACCGCCGACGATATGGGTAACCATATTACAAATCTCTTCCCCTCTGGAATATGCGGGAAGTGTGATCTTTGTCTTCAAAGTATTCGCCTCTTTTTCATTTAGTTTTCAATACTATGTTATCAGTTTTTTCTTGTTCTGTCAAGGATTTTTTTTAAAACATTTTCAGGATTTTCTTGACGAAAAACAGCAAAAATAGTATAATGAATCCATTAATCAGTGTGAGGTAAAATCAAATGCAACTTTATCACAAAATGAACATTGCAGGTCTCGACAGATCTCTTCCCATTTGCCGCGTCAATGACTCTCTTTACATAGCCGGTTTTGTAATTTTCGGCGATCAAGAGCTTACTTGTGCCGCCGCAAAAGCGCTGCTTGACAAAGTTCCCTATGAATATGACTATATGCTGACGGCAGAAGCAAAAGGTATTCCCTTGATTCACGAAATGGCTCGTCAAAGCGGTGCAAAAAAATATTTTCTTGCAAGAAAAGCACCCAAGCTTTACATGACAGGCATTATGGAAGTCAATGTAAAATCCATTACTACCGCAAAAGAACAGACCCTCTACCTTGACACCGCCGATGCCGAAATGATGAAGGGTAAAAAGATCCTTCTTGTAGACGATGTAATCTCTACCGGTGAATCTCTCCATGCGCTTGAAGTTCTTGTAGAAAAGGCCGGAGGTGTTGTTTCCGGGCGATGCGCCATTCTTGCGGAAGGCGATGCACAGGAAAGAGATGATCTTGTATACCTTGAAAAACTGCCACTTTTTAACGCAAAAGGCGAAATCATTGGATAAATTGCTGCTAAGATCCCCTTCTGCAAGGGGATCTTTCTTTTGAAAGGCTCATTATGTTAAAACGATTTATTTCATATTACAGACCGCACAAACTTCTCTTTTTCAGTGATATGCTGGCCTCCTTTCTTGTTGCTACCATTGGAATCTTTTATCCCATTGTCACAAGAAATATGCTCAATGATCTGATACCGAAACAAAAATGGAAAGAGATCATTTTCTTCGGTAGCATGCTTCTTTTCCTGTATTTGATCCGAATGCTTCTGATGTTCTTCATTCAGTATCAAGGACACATTATGGGTGTTCGGATGCAGGCAAAAATGAGAAGCGATCTCTTTTCTCATTTGGAAAAGCTTCCGTTCTCCTACTTTGACGCCAATGAAACCGGTAAGATCATGTCAAGAATGACAAGCGATCTGCAGGAAATTACCGAGCTTGCCCACCACGGTCCCGAAAACATTATTATTTGTTCCATCTCCATCATTGTTTCTTTCGCTTATCTGACCACCATTGATTGGCGCCTTTCTCTGATCATATTCTTATGTGTTCCCCTTCTGATCCTCATTTCTGTGATTACAAGAGCAAAAATGAGAAAAGCCTTTCAAGAACGGCGTGAAGATATGGCGAAGATCAACGGCGCTCTTCAAAGCAGCATTGCCGGTATCAGAGTAACCAAAGCCTTTACCAATGCGGAAAAAGAGCAGGAAAAATTTGAAATCGGAAACAAAGCTTTTATTTCTTCCAGCCGTGATTCTTATAAGGCCATGGCAATCTTCCACTCCTCTACCAGTTTT
Source organism: Eubacteriales bacterium (assembly GCA_045604665.1). Taxonomy (GTDB): domain Bacteria; phylum Bacillota; class Clostridia; order Oscillospirales; family SIG627; genus RGIG5579. The sequence goes on from JAZUOK010000072.1 coordinate 4,669, forward strand.
ATTACCGATGTTTTTAATGTTGTGATCTTGATTGCAGGCGGAATATTCCTTTACGCAGGTGAAATCAACTTTGCCGACTATTCTGCATTTATCGTTTCCATCAACCTGTTCTTAAATCCTGTCAACACGCTGATCCGCTTTATGGAACAGTTTCAAAACGGTGTCGCCGGATTTGAACGCTTTGTTCAGGTACTGGATACCAAGCCGGAAGAAGACCTTCCAGGCGCAAAAAGCGTTGGAACTTTGGAAGGTAAAATTGAATTTTGCGGCGTTGTCAGCGGATACGACGAAAAGGACAATGTACTGCACGGGATCGACCTTGAAGTCGGAGGCCAAGCGGTCTTAGGAAGACAAGGCATATTATCAA
>JAZUOK010000073.1:0-2122 GCA_045604665.1 Eubacteriales bacterium
GTCTGAAGGACGGTCTTCCCTCTGTTGTAGAATACTACGAAATGGGTGACGAGCTTGCGGCTGAAAAAGATGAGAACGGAAAACTGAAATACCGCTTCGGCGTTATTTTGAACTATCTTTTCAGTCTGAAGAGGATGTATGAGATCGTGGACGACAAAATGCCCCTCCACATCGTTGAAAAGAAAATCCCTTATATCGATGAAAAGGGAAATCTTGTAAAACCGGAAGAGGTAAACGGATATAAGTTCGAATATCTTGCCACCGATACCGTAAGAGATATGCTCTCCTGCCTCTCCTTTGAGGTAGAAAGAGAAAGAGAATTTGCCCCCATCAAAAATAAAGAGGGCATTGACTCTGTGGTTTCCGCAAGAGAGCTTCTCGCCAAAAACGGCGTAGAAGTTTAATAAAAAAGAGATCGGCAAATGCCGATCTCTTTTTTTGTAAAAACAATAAGATTCCGAAATGTCCACCTACAATTTTTGCGTCGGTAGGTCAGATCCTTACTTTTCCAGCGCCAAAGAGGCTTCATTTTTCGCTTTTTCGATTTCCTCAATAAATTTTTGATCGATGGGAGACAGATGATATCCTCTTCGATAGATCAAAACATCTTTATAACGATGGCTAAGGCCCTCACAGCGCTTCTGCACAACATTATGACGCTTCAACACCTCTTCCGGCAAGGGAGATACCCACATAAAAGTATTGGGTACATCGCCAAGCAGATCGTACTGGGTTCCTCTTTCATAAATGTAGATCTTCTTATCGGTCAGATCGGAAAACTCTGCTTTTTTCACATAGGCGATCTGAAGAGAAGGAACATAAGGATCGCCATGGACGATCTCAATGCAGTTTTTAAAATCCTCTCTTGTCAAATGCTCTTTTCCCGCAAGAGGATGAGAGGCATCCATTAGGGCAACATATTCAAATTCCCAGATCTCCTTGCATTTCAAGTCCTTTTCTTCCATCATTTTCAGAAAATAGGACTCAAAGGCGGTCTGGTAACGAATAATACCAAGATTGTAATTGCTTTGAAGGATGTTGTTGATGGCACGGAAGGAATTGGTCTCCTTATAATTGAAGTCCATTTCCCTGTCCCGATCCATCCCATTCACAAGACGAGTAAACGCGCGGGTAATATAACATGCACGGGGAGTAGAAATATTAAAATGCTGCTGTTCCGGCTTTGATTTTTTGTAAAGTTCCTCCATATCGTCGATCTGACGAAGAATGCTTTTGGCACGGAAAAGAAATTCCTCTCCTTGGGTGGTAGTCACAATTCCTTTTGAGGTTCTTTTGAAAATTGCAAAGCCGAGATTTTCTTCTAACTCCTTGATCGCGCGGGAAAGGTTGGGCTGGCTCATAAACAGATTGGCCGCCGCGCCGGTAATGGAACGGGTTCTTTCCACCTCAACCGCATATTTTAAATGGGCAATATTCATAGAAAATCTCCTGAAAAATTATCCGTTCAGTTTCTCTTTTGCTTTCAGTTTTGCTCTTTGCTCGGTATTAAGTACTTTTTTTCTCAAACGAAGCGCTTTGGGGGTAACCTCAAGCAGTTCGTCATCCGCAATAAATTCCATGCATTTTTCCAAACTCATCTGTCTGGGCGGTGTAATGCGAAGGGCCTCATCTGCACCGGTAGAACGGATGGCGGTGAGGTGCTTCTTTTTGCAAACATTGACCACAAGATCCTTGGAGTCGGATGCTTCTCCCACGATCATTCCTTCATAAACAGGGGTCTGAACACCGATAAACATGGCACCGCGGTCCTGGGCATTAAACATACCGTAGGAGGTGGACACACCGTCTTCCCAAGCCACAAGAGAGCCTCTGGAACGGGCGGAAAGGCCGGATTTTACGGGATAGTATCCGTCAAGCTCCGTATTGACCACTGCATTTCCTTTGGCGGCGGTAAGAAGCTCGGCACGGCAACCGATCATACCACGGCTGGTAATGGAAAACTCAAGTCTGGAAAAGCCTGCAGCAGTAGGTGCCATCTGCAAAAGCTCGCCCTTTCTGCGGCTGATCAGATCAATCACCGTTCCGGAAAATTCATCGGGGCAGTCGATATAAAGCTTTTCATAAGGCTCACAAAGGACACCGTCGATCTCTTTGGTAATAA
>JAZUOK010000074.1:0-1743 GCA_045604665.1 Eubacteriales bacterium
CGGATTTGATATATAAATTGGATTCCATTGTATAACAATAATATTGGAGGAAAAAACATGGAAAATCAAAAAAAGCTTGAGCTTCAAAAAATCGCAACCAAAATCAGACTCGGCATTCTCGAGGAGATTTACAGTGCATCTTCCGGACACCCCGGCGGATCTCTCTCCATCGCCGACATTCTTTCCTATCTTTTCTTTGAAAAGATGAACATTAACCCCGAAGATCCTAAAATGGCCGATCGCGACCGTTTTGTTCTTTCTAAAGGTCACACTGCTCCCGCTTTATATGCAACACTCGCAAATCGCGGATACTTCAGCACCGATATGCTGAAAACCTTCAGAAATAAGAGCAGCATCCTTCAGGGTCACCCTGATATGAAGCACATTCCCGGCGTTGATATGTCTTCCGGATCTCTCGGCCAGGGTATTTCCGCGGCTTGCGGTATGGCTCTGAGTGCAAAGCTTGACAACAAAAACTACAAGGTTTACACCATTCTCGGCGACGGTGAATTGGAGGAAGGTCAGGTTTGGGAAGCTGCTATGTTCGCAGCTCACTACAAGCTGAATAATCTCTGTGCTTTCATCGACTTTAACGGCCTTCAGATCGACGGCGATATTACCAAGGTTATGAACCCCACCCCCATTGATGCTAAATTTGAAGCATTTGGTTGGAATGTAAAAGTAATCAACGGTCATGATCTTGACGAAATCGAAGCTGCAGTAGCTGAATCTGAAAAGAGTGATAAACCTTTTGCTATCGTTTGTAAGTGTATCAAGGGCAAAGGCGTTTCCTTTATGGAAAACCAGGCTGGTTGGCACGGCAACGCTCCCAACGCAGAACAGTATGAAGCAGCGAAAGCTGAACTCGAAGCAGCACTTGCCGCATTGAACTAATCAGAAAGGTAGGATTTTAGTATGAAACTTCAGAAGAAATATGAAATTGGTCAGAAGGTTGCTACCAGAGAAGCTTACGGTAGCGCTCTTGCTGAATTTGGCGCAGATGAAAAGATCGTAGTTATGGATGCAGACCTTTCCAAGTCCACCAAAACTGCTGATTTTAAGAAAGAATATCCCGATCGCTTTATCAACTGCGGTATCGCAGAAGCAAATATGATCAGTGTTGCAGCAGGTCTTGCTACTACCGGAAAAACTGTTTTCGCAAGCTCCTTTGCAATGTTTGCAGCCGGCAGAGCTTTTGAGCAGGTTCGTAACTCCGTTTGCTATCCTCACCTGAATGTAAAGATCGGTGCTACCCACGCCGGTATTACCGTTGGTGAAGACGGTGCTACCCACCAGTGCAACGAAGATATTTCCATTATGCGTACCATTCCCGGTCTTGTAGTTATTAACCCTGCAGATGCTGTTGAAGCAAGAGCCGCTGTATACGCTGCGATCCATTACGAAGGACCCGTATATTTGCGTTTCGGCAGACTCGGTGTTCCCGTAATCTATGACGAAGAGACTTACGATTTTGAAATCGGTAAAGGTCAGCAGCTCCGCGAAGGTACTGATGTTACCATCGTTTCCACCGGTATTTGCACCGCTGAAGCGATCAAAGCAGCAGAAGAACTTGAAAAAGAAGGAATCTCCGCTGCAATTGTTAACATTCACACCATCAAGCCTCTTGACACCGAGATCTTGAAGGCAGCAGCAAAGAAAACCGGTTGCATCGTTACCGCTGAAGAGCACAACATTATCGGTGGTCTCGGCAGTGCAGTCTGCGAAGCTCTGGCTGAGGAATGC
>JAZUOK010000075.1:0-4025 GCA_045604665.1 Eubacteriales bacterium
AAGCAAAGAAAGCTTCCGACTAAAAAGAGATAAATAAGGAATACAAATCCAAAATTATTTTTAAAAAGTGATAAGTTTTTCGGTTTCTTTTTTCAAAAAGGAACAAAGCAAAGAAAACTTCCGACTAAAAAGAGATAAATAAGGAATATAGACCCAAAATTATTTTTAAAAAGTCATAAGTTTTTCGGTTCCTTTTTTCAAAAAGGAACAAAGCCGCAGCCGATTTTACAAGTTTTAAAAGGAAGGAATAAAATGGACATCAAAGAAACACTATCACAAGAACTGAAAATCTCCATGGAGATCATCGATAACATCATCTCCCTTTTGGACGACGGCAACACCATCCCCTTTATCGCCCGTTACCGCAAGGAAAAAACCGGCGCAATGGACGATGTGACTCTGCGCCGCTTCGCCGAAAGACTGGAGTATTTAAGGGGCCTTGAAAAGCGCCGTGAGGAAGTGAAATGTGCCATTGAAGAGCAAGGTAAAATGACCGAAGAGATCGCCGCCGCTTTGGAAAACGCTACCATTTTGGCCGAAATCGAGGATATTTACCGCCCCTTCCGTCCCAAGAGAAAGACCCGTGCCTCCGTAGCAAGAGAAAAGGGCCTGGAGGGTCTTGCAAAGATCATTTCGGACCAAGGAAAGGGCGAAAGCCTTGAAAAGCTTGCCGAAGAATACATAAGCGAAGAAAAAGGTGTTCTCACCGCAGAAGATGCCATTGGAGGCGCCCTTGACATTGTAGCAGAGGACATTTCCGACAATGCGGATTTCAGAAAAGAAATGCGCAGTATGTTCTTTAAGGAAGGGAAATTTATCACCGAAAAGATTCCCGATGCCGATATCGGTGTCTACGGTATGTACGAAAACTTCTCACAGGAGATCAAATCCATTCCCGGCCACCGCATTTTGGCGGCAAACCGCGGCGAAAAGGAAGAGGTTCTGAAGGTCAGCCTTGAAATTTCCGACTATCTCCCCTTAAGCTTTTTGCAAAACCGCTTGGTGGATCCTTCTTCCACTTACGCCTCCTTTATGAAAAAGGCGCTGGAGGATAGCTACAGCCGCCTCATTTTCCCCTCTCTGGAAAGGGAGATCCGCACTGCCCTCACCGACGATGCAGGAGAAAAAGCCCTGGTTCTCTTTTCCGAGAACCTGAAAAATCTCCTTTTATGCCCTCCCATTAAAGGGAAAACGGTGCTCGGGTACGACCCCGGCTACCGCACCGGCTGTAAGCTTGCGGTGGTAGACCCCACAGGCAAGGTCTTGGATACAGGCGTCATCTACCCCACAAAGCCTCAGGAAAGAATTGAGGAATCGGAAAAGAAGGTTCTTTCTCTCATTCGCAAATGGGGCATTGATACCGTTGCCATCGGTAACGGCACCGCCAGCAAGGAAAGCGAGATTTTCATTGCAGGTGTTATTAAGAGAAACAGCCTCAATGTAAAATATATGATGGTATCGGAATCCGGTGCCTCCGTTTATTCCGCCTCCCCCCAAGGCGCAGAGGAATTTCCCGATTTTGATGTGACCCAGCGCTCCGCCGTTTCCATTGCAAGACGACTGCAGGATCCCTTGGCAGAGCTTGTAAAGATCGAGCCTCGCAGCATCGGCGTAGGGCAGTATCAGCACGATCTGAAGCCCGCCCGTCTGGAAGAAGCCCTGGGCGGCGTTGTGGAAAACTGTGTAAACCTTGTGGGTGTGGATCTGAACACCGCCTCCTATATGCTCCTGTCGTATGTAGCAGGGATCGGAAAAGCCGCTGCAAAGAATATTGTGGCTTACCGAGAGGAAAACGGTGCGTTCCAGACCCGCAGCGAAGTGAAAAAGGTACCCAAGATCGGCGCAAAAGCCTTTGAGCAGTGCGCAGGCTTCCTTCGTGTCCCCGGCGGCAAAGAACCCCTTGTCAATACAGGCGTACATCCCGAAAGCTACGCCGCCGCCAAAGCCCTTTTGAAAAAATACGGCTTCGATCCCAAAAAGCTTACTTCCGACGGTGTAGAAGGCCTTTTAGCTTTCTGCGAGAAGGAAGGAAAAGAGGCTCTGAGCGAGGAGCTTGGCATCGGCATCTATTCCTTAAACGATATCATCCGCGAGCTGGAAAAACCCGGCAGAGATATGCGCGACGACTTTGCACAGCCCATTTTGCGCGACGATGTCCTGGGTCTTGAGGATCTGAAGGAGGGCCAGGTGTATGACGGCGTTGTCCGCAATGTATGCGACTTCGGTGCCTTTGTGGATATCGGCGTGCACCAGGACGGACTTGTTCACATCTCTCAGCTTTCCGACCGCTTTGTAAAGCATCCCTCTCAGGTAGTCAGCGTAGGCGATCAGGTAAAGGTCAAGGTTTTGGGTGTGGATCTGAACCGCAAAAAAATCAGCCTTAGCATGAAAGGCATCAAAAAAGAGGAAACAAAATGAAAAAGAGCACATTGAAAACAGGCCTTGTTTATACCCTCTGCGGCTTTCTCCTGTATCTTGCCATCCATTATTGGCCTCATATCGGCGATTTTCTGTCAGGTGTCTTTTCCGCCGCCTCGCCCCTTTTTATCGGATTTGTGATCGCTTATATCATCAATATCATTATGTCCTTTTACGAAAGCCACCTTTTCCGCAAAAACAAAAAAAATTGGGTAAAGAAATTACGCCGTCCCGTCAGTATGATCCTTGCGGTCCTGTCACTTTTTGCGGTGATCGCCATTGTGATCGGACTTGTGATCCCGCAGTTTATCTCTTGTATCCGCGTGATCATCGGACTTTTGCCCGACGCCATCAACTCCGGCATCCGTCTTGTTGAAAAGCACGATCTTCTGTCCGACGAGGTCCTTTCCGCCTTGAAGAATATTGACTGGAAGAGCCGCGTGGAACAGCTGATGAATATGGTCACCACAGGCGTCAGCGGCGTTATGAACCTTGTGATCTCCACCCTTACCGGGGTGATCTCGGGCGTCGCCACCGCACTGATCAGCTTTATTTTCGCCCTGTACCTTTTGGTAAGCAAAGAAAAGCTGAAATCCCAGACCTCTCGCCTTATCGGCACCCTTCTTCCCGAAAGGATCTGCCGCGGCATTTTCTATGTGGTATCCATTGTGAATACCACCTTCCGCAAGTATCTGATCGGTCAGTGTACGGAAGCAGTGATCCTGGGCGTTCTTTGCGGTATGGGAATGGGCATTCTTCGCCTTCCCTATGCCACCATGATCTCCGCTCTTATCGCCTTTACCGCACTGATCCCCATTGCAGGCGCCTATATCGGCGCAGGGGTCGGCGCATTTATGATCCTGACCGTATCCCCCGTGAAAGCCTTGATCTTTTTGATCTTTATCATCGTACTTCAGCAGCTGGAGGGTAATCTGATCTATCCCCGTGTGGTTGGCTCCTCTATGGGCCTTCCCGGCATCTGGGTTCTCGCTGCCATCGTCATCGGCGGCGGCATCGCAGGCATTGCAGGTATGTTCCTGGGCGTACCTCTGGTAGCAGCGCTCTATCACATTGTGGGAGATCTGGTAGACCGAGAAGAAAGAGAAAACCTGAAAGAAAGCACAGAACCCCCAAAAAGCTCCACCGAAGCATAAATAAAAAAGGCATTTGCTTTTGCAAATGCCTTTTTCTTTTTTTCCTTTTTCCAAAAAGGAACCAAAAACTTTGTACCTTTTTTGAAAAAAAGGTACCCAAAAAACTTATGACTATTATAGATAAGTATGGTTTTATGTCCCTATTTTCTCTTTTTAGTTGGAAGCTTTCTTTGCCTACTTTCCCACCAGTGAAAGTTCCACCGACCAAAACAAGTTTTGGGGTGTCACTTTTTTCTCGAAAGAAAGTAGGTCGCAGCCGATTGATCAAAAAACTTAAACGAAGTAAAATCGAGCGAGACAAGGAAAACAAAGAAAGCCCGAGGGCGTTTACTTTCCGTAAATAACCGAGGGGCTTTCTGTAGTTTGACGCTGTCGCAGCCGATTTTACAAAGTTTAGTCTTCGATGGCGGCTTTCCGGGAGAATATCTTGTGAATCTCTTTGGGGTCGAATTT
>JAZUOK010000076.1:0-2174 GCA_045604665.1 Eubacteriales bacterium
TAATCAAGATGAAAGCTTACATCGCCGTAATCCTTTAACCAAGGTGTTTTGATCTCGTTCATCAAAGCTCTCCTTCAAAAGTAATCTTATTCTTCATCGGTTCATCAAGAACTTCCGGGTGTTTTAAAATATAGCGGAGAATTTTTATGCTGTTTGCAAAATAAAAGCCATCGGCTATTCTTTCGTCGATCGTGAAGCCCATCGGAAGGACTTCGCGCATTTTGTAAGAGCCGTCCTTTTCAAAAACAGGCTGATACTTCTTTTCACCGATAATGACAAAAAAGGAATTGGTTCCCCACTCTACCAAATGATGATAAGAAGCTGTCATTTTTATGCTTCCCAGGTTGGAAACAAAACAGGTGGCGTGGTAAGGATCGATCTTTTCTAAAAACGAAGGAGTCCAGCCATGATATTCGAGCCAAAAAAGGAGCTTGGCGACGATTCTGAGAAAAGGTCTCGGAATTTTTGTCAAAAAAGAAATGGTTTTTCCGGTGTCATTCTCTTTATTTTCTTTTCTGATATAATTTACTTCTTTTTTGACCCTTTCGTGGATCTGCTCCAAAGGAGAAGCCTCGCTCTCGGGATCGACTTTCATAATTACAAGCGCTTCCTCCGCTTTATCGGAAAAGGCTCTCTTTACAACAAAAGAAAAAGATATATCTTTACGCTGATACAATCTGTGACCCTGCACGAAACGATTCATATTAGGTCTTAAATAAATGGTTTTTGCCAAAGCAGCAAGGACCACATGAAAGATGGTATATTTAAAATCGGGGTCAGAGGCGTTTTTTTCTTCAATATAACGCATTGTTTCGGTTAAATCGAAGTCATCATTCAGGAGAGCCTCGTTGTCCGTTCTGCCGAGCAAAAGGTAAGGCATAAACATATGAAGCGGATCCGCATCCTGAATCAGATAAGCGTCTTTTCTGTCACCTTTTTTCATGAAAAAATCTCCGTTAAAAATGATGTAATATATCTCGAATATTTTATCATAATTCCTATTAAAAGTCAACATTCGACATATAGAAAGCACTTTGTATATTGATACAAAGTGCTTAAAGTAATTAATATTCAATGGGCACGATTTTACAATATAAAATAAAACGGTATTCCTGCCCTGCACCACCCGAACAGGTGGAAAGGCACATAACCTTATCTTCAGAAGAAATATCAACTTCAGAGGTAAGACAAGATTTCTTTAAAACAGAATCCAGATAACGGTTAAATTCTTCGATCGTTATCGGCTTTTTATAAAAGTCGGAGGTGGCTGTTGTATTTACACCTGCAAAAACCTCAAGCCTATAAATACGATCTTCGGTAAAATAGAAAATATAAGGATGTTCTTCCAAAAAACCGTCTTTTCTATATTTTAAGATCGGAGTAAACATGGTCTGATCGTTCAGGTTATGACCGTATATGGTAGTGGTATACAAGGACAAATCTTTATTATCCTGAAAATCCATAAAAATGCTGCCTGCAAAATTGTCAGTTCCGTCGGGAAGCTTATGAAGATAATAGTCGTTATCGTTCCCCTGCATGACCGGGTAATTAATACAGGTGCCCGGACAATAGATCCAAGCAACGCAATCCTTGTAAATGTTTTTTAGCTTTGAAAAATCAACGGAAATATCCGGAAAAGCCGAAACTTCATTTTTATTGGCTTCAAAAAGAGTTTTGGAAGGATAGTCAGATGCATCTATCTTTTCATCAGAACTTTCTTTCGAATTTAAAATCAAAACCTCGTTGAGAAGGTTTTCATTAAAGTCCTTTCCTTTTTTCGATTCCGAGAAATAAGAAATCAAATGAAACGCTGAAAATAGAAAAACAGAAAGTAAAATTAAATATATCAAATAGAAGATCCAACTTCTTTTTTTGATTGAGTTGTTTTTTGACAAACGATCACACCTCCTTCTGTAGAATCATTCTAACAAAAAAAAGCACAAATTACAAGAAAAAATAACAGGAAAAAATCCTGTTATTTTTCTCGAAGCGTATTTAAATCATAGGGGGTTGACTGATAAACAAAATAATTCAGCCAATTGATAAAAAGAAGGCTTCCGTGGGCTCGCCAATTTACAAGCGGTCCTTTATCGGGATCGTTATCAATGTAATAATTTTGAGGTAAAGCAGTGTCAAGCCCTGCAGCGGCATCTCTGCGATATTCAGCATCAAGG
>JAZUOK010000077.1:0-8093 GCA_045604665.1 Eubacteriales bacterium
GCCAGCGGCATGGGAATGCCCTCCATCGGGATCTATTCCCACGAGCTTTATTCCTTCTTCGGAGTGGAGAACATTGTCCGCATCGGCTCTGCAGGCGCCATGCAGGAAAAGATCAAGGTTCGTGATATTGTGATCGGACAAGGTGCCTGCACCAATTCTTCCATGGAGAAAAACTTCCGTCTTCCCGGCTCCTTTGCGCCCATTGCATCGTTCTCCCTGCTTCGCATCGCGGTGGAGGAGGCGGAAAAAATGGGGCTTCGGTATCATGTGGGAAATCTTTTATCCTCCGATATTTTTTATAACGATGAGGAAGGCCTTCCCGAGAAGGAAAAAAGCCTTGCCCTTTGGGGTAAAATGGGCGTTATGGCAGTGGAAATGGAAGCGGCTGCGCTTTATATGAATGCCGCAAGACTTGGAAAAAAAGCCCTTGCCATTTGCACCGTATCCGATCATTTGATCACGGGTGAAGCCACCTCCGGCGAGGAAAGACAGACCTCCTTTACGGATATGATGCTTCTTGCCCTCCGCGCCTCTCTCAGGTTTTAAAAAATGAAAAAAAGAGTTTTTATCATTGTTCTGGATTCCCTTGGAATCGGAACGCTTCCCGATGCGAACGAGTTCGGCGACGAGGGTTCCAATACCTTAAAAAGTATCTCTTCTTCCGAAAAGTTTTCCATTCCCAATTTGAAAAAGTGGGGGATCGGAAATATAGAGGGAGTAGACTTTATTCCAAAGAGCGAGGCTCCTCTTGCCGCCTTCGGCAGAATGGCGGAGGTTTCCCGAGGAAAGGACACGACCATTGGGCACTGGGAGCTTTGCGGTGTCATTTCACCCCTTCCTCTGCCTACCTATCCCGACGGCTTCCCGAAGGATCTTCTTGAAAAAATCGAAGAGAAGATCGGCAGAAAATTTATTTGCAACAAGCCGTATTCCGGCACGCAGGTTCTTTCTGACTTCGGCGAGGAGCATATGAAAACGGGGGATCTGATCCTTTATACCTCGGCAGACAGTGTGTTTCAGATCGCTGCCCACGAAAAGGTCATTCCTGTGCATGAGCTTTATCGCTACTGTGAAATTGCAAGAGAAGAACTTTGCGGTGAGCACGGTGTGGGAAGGGTGATCGCCCGTCCCTTTATCGGGGAAAAAGGAAATTTTGAGCGGACGGCGAACCGACATGATTTTTCTCTGGCGCCTCCGTCAAAAACCCTTCTTGATTATGCAAAAGGAGAGGGATTTTCCGTAATTTCCATCGGAAAAATCGAGGATATTTTCGCCGGAAAGGGAATTACCAAGGGATACCGTACAAAAGACAACCGAGACGGAATGAAAAAGATCCTTTCGGTAGCCGATGACGATTTTGAAGGCATTTGCTTTTTGAATTTGGTGGAGTTCGACTCCAAATACGGCCATAGAAATGATGTGGACGGCTATGCGTTTGCCCTTTCGGAGTTTGATGCCTTTTTGCCTCCTCTTCAAGAAAAAATGGGAGAAGGGGACCTTCTTATTGTGACGGCAGACCATGGCTGTGATCCCGGCAGCGAATCTACCGATCATTCCAGAGAATATGTGCCGCTTTTGGTATATGGCACAGGGGTTTCTCCCGTGGATCTTGGTACGCGAAAAACCTTTGCCGACCTTGCCGCCACGGTGGGAGAATACCTTGGTATCTTTCCGAAAAATCCCGGGGAAAGCTTTCTTTCCTTGTTGAATCCGGGGGGCGTGTTATGAACATGTATGAGATCATACAAAAGAAAAAAGAGAAAAAGGAACTTTCTCGGGAAGAAATCTCCTTTTTTGTTCAGGGGTTTACAAAAGGAGAAATTCCCGATTACCAAGCGTCGGCCCTCATGATGGCCATCTGCTTTTCGGGTATGACGGAGGAAGAGACTGCCTTTCTCACAGAAGAAATGATGCATTCGGGGGATGTGCTTGATCTGTCAGCGCTTGGAGAAGAAACGGTGGATAAGCACTCCACCGGGGGCGTAGGGGATAAGACCACGCTGATCCTTGCCCCCATTGTGGCTACCTGCGGCGGTGTTGTTGCAAAAATGAGCGGCAGAGGCCTTGGCCATACCGGCGGCACGGTAGATAAAATGGAGTCTGTTCCGGGGATGAAGGTGGATCTTCCTTCCGGAGCGTTTTTTGGCGTTGCAAAAAAGATCGGCATTTGTGTGGTAGGGCAAAGCGGAAACTTTGCCCCTGCCGATAAGAAGATGTATGCTCTTCGAGATGTGACTGCAACGGTAGATTCCATTCCCTTGATCGCTTCCAGCATTATGTCCAAAAAACTTGCATCCGGGGCAAAAAGTATCGTTTTGGATGTGAAATACGGCTCGGGTGCTTTTATGAAAACACCCGAAGAAGCAAGAAGCCTCGCGAAGGCGATGGTTGCCATCGGTAAAAACCTCGGAAGAAGAGTCATAGCCCTGGTGACGGATATGGATACCCCTCTCGGAACTCATATCGGAAATGCTCTTGAGGTAAAGGAAGCGGTCTTAACACTTGAGGGAAAAGGAGATAAGGATCTGACAGAGATCTGCCTTTCTCTTTCGTCCCATATGCTCTCCCTTGCCAAAAAGATCTCCGTTTTTGAGGGCAGAAAACTTGCGGAAGAAGCTTTGTATAGCGGAAAAGCACTTGCAAAAATGAAGGAATGGATCGGTATGCAGGGAGGAGATGTCAATTTCTTTGACGATTTATCTCTTCTGCCCTCGGCTCCTTTTTCCTTTGAGGTAAAATCACCTGAGTCCGGCTATCTTTCCTCAATGGAAACCACGCAGATCGGCCTTGCCGCAGGGGAGCTTGGCGCAGGAAGAAAAACCAAAGAAGACAGGATCGATTACGGAGCAGGAATTGTTCTGCATAAAAAATACGGCGATCTTGTGAAAAAAGGGGAGACGGTGGCAAGCTTTTATGCCTCGGATAAAGAGAAATTCATTCCTGCAGAAAGGCGTTTCCTTTCTGCCCTTACCTTTTCCCAAACAATGCCGGAAACAAAAAAACTTATTTTTGATATTGTGGATTAAAAACAGCCTTCGGGCTGTTTTTTATTTTTCAAAAGGGATTGAAAAATAAAATGTTTTATTGTAAAATGGAAAAAGGAAATATGAAGGAGCTTTTTTATGAAACGGATGATGGAGGATTTTCTCGAGAGATCGGGAGCCTGTGAAGTGTCCCGCATGTCTTATCGCCGGGATCTGGAAAAGCTGTTTTCGTATTTTGAAAATGCGCCCGAAAAGGCAAATGCAAAGAGTCTTGAGATCTACTTTACCCATTTGGGTGAAAGGTTTTCTCCCACCTCCTTGACAAGGCATGTATCGGTGGTCCGTTCCTTTTATAGGTATTTGCTTGAAAAAGGCGTTATCGAAGAAGATCCCGTAAGAGACCTGCGCGCTGCCTCCTTTTGTCAGAAAAAGGAAAAAAGCCTTACAGACGAAGAATTTGAGCGGCTTTTGTCTTATCCTGCCCCGGGCTTTCGGGGAATGCGGGATCGGGCGATGCTCCAGCTTTTGTGTGAAACCGGTCTTCGGGTTTCCGAACTTGTGTCTCTGGATCAAAAGGATTTTCAAGAAAATGCGATCCTTTGCGGCACAGGAAAAAGAAGGAGAAAAATACTTCTTTCTCCGTCGCTTTTTAGAACTCTTTCCTCTTATCTTGCGGTGGCTCAGATCTACCTTGCCGCGGAGGAGGAAAAGCCTCTTTTCATTACGGCCAAGGGCTCTCGCCTTACCAGACAAGGCTTTTGGAAAAACCTAAAAGACCGTGCCATCTACAGCGGAATCGATAAACCGCTCAGTCCTCAGACCCTACGCAATTCTCTTGCCCTTCGTTTGATCCGGGAGGGGAGAGACCGCGAGGAGATCACAAGGCTTTTGGGGAATGCAGATGTGTCCTCTCTCAGAGGCTATGAAAACAGAAAGTGAGAAAATGAATGGGAATTTTCAATTCATATATCAAACCGGGAAAAGGCGTTCGAAAAAAAGATGTAGCGGAGAATTTTGGCTTTAAACGCTTTTTCACCACCTTCGGCGATAAGTTTTGGCGAATCGTTACGCTGAATCTGATGTACTTTTTGGCCAATTGCCCGATCTTCGGCCTTTTTGCCTATTTGGCAGGGGTGGGCGGCATTCCGTATCAAACTCCCGTAAATGTTTTGTTTCAGCCACTTCACGGAGTGATGCTTCACGGGGAAAACCCTGCACTGGGTGCGCTTTACGGTGTGCTTGGCATTCAGGTAGAACACGGATACCCTTCTGCCCGGAGCTATCTTCTTTTGGGCATCGGCCTTTTGACTCTTGTTACCTTCGGGGTTTCTACCGCCGCAATGACCTATATTCACCGCAACTTTATCCGCCGGGAACCGGTGGATCTTGCAGAGGACTTTTTTCACTGCGTAAAAAGAAATTTTAAGCAGTCTTTTTTGCTTGGTCTGATCGATTTCGGCATTCTGTTTGTGATCGCGTTTGATCTTGTCAGCTATTTTTATTCCGATCAAAGCTTTGTCCATCTGATGCTGATGTATCTCACATTCTTCCTTTCGATTCTGTATCTTTTGATGCGCCCTTATATGTATCTGATGTGTGTCACCTTTGATCTGAAGATCACAAAAATCTTGAAAAATGCTTGTATTCTTACGGTCAGCGGACTGCTTCGAAATCTGTTTTGCTCCTTCGGTGCGCTTCTGGTTTTGATTTTAAATGTGGTCATTTTCGGATTTATTCCGTCCCTTGGCGTGGGAATGTTGTTCATTTTCACCGTTTCTATTGCCTGGTTTTTCCAAGTGTACGGTGCTTGGCCCGTGATCAAAAAGCATATGATCGATCCCTTTTATGAGGAAAAAAACGAGGCGGAAACCGAAACAGAAGAGCCTGTTTTTGCAGACAGAGGATAAAAAAGAGCCGAAAGGCTCTTTTTTTGTGCTTTTTTCTATTGCGGATTTTCAGGGTGTATGGTAAAATAAAGACAGAAAAATTCGGGAGGCCTATATGATCAAGGAAGATCTTGTCCGACACCTGAAAAATTTAAGTCAAGAGGAAAAAGAATTGCGCGGTGCAGGGCATCTGGATCGCAGTCTTTATATGGAGAAAGGCAGCTGTGTCATTGAAAGCCGCAGAATGATGAAAGCAGGGAAACTGCTCGATCTTCGTGTCCATACAAGGTTTGTGGATTTTCCCCTTCATTCCCACGATTATATTGAGGTGGTCTATGTTTGCTCCGGCAGTGTGACCCATAAGATTGAGGGGAAAGAGGTGGTGCTCAAAGAGGGAGAGCTTCTCTTTTTAAGCCTTTCCGCCCGTCACGAGATCATGAGCGCAGGAGAGGGAGATGTTGCGGTAAACTTTATGATCCTGCCGCAGTTTTTCAGCGAAGTCCTCTCTATGCTCGGGGAAGAAGAGACCCCCCTCAAGCGCTTTGTCATCGACTGCATCAGCCGAAAGGAAGGGGGCGTAAACTACCTTCATTTCAAGGTTTCCGATGTGCTTCCCATACAGAATTTAGTGGAGAATCTTCTCCATGCATATCTTTTCCAAGCGCCAAATAAGCGCAAAGTCCATCAGATGACCATGGGACTTTTACTCCTTCACCTGATCAATCACAGTGACCGACTCTATGTGGAAAAAGGGGAGAGCGCGGTGCTTTTTCGGGTGTTTCGCTATATTGAGGATCACTATGTGGGAGGAAGCCTCGGAGAGCTTTGCGAGATCCTTCATTACGATATCTCTGCCCTTTCCCGTTATCTGAAACTTGCTACCGGAAAGACCTACACCCAGCTTCTGCAGGAAAAAAGGCTTTCCCAGGCACAGTTTCTCCTTCGCAGCACCGGTATGAACATTTCGGAAATTGCCGCCGCGGTGGGGTATGAAAACGCAAGTTATTTTCACCGCCTTTTTGTCAGCGAGATCGGAATGAAGCCCAAAGCTTACCGAGATGCAAATAAGGACAGTTTTTTCATCAAATAAAGATATTTCGCCCGTAAATCTTTTATGATAATATATAGATGTAATATTTTATAGAGAGGTGTAACTATGTACCATCTTGCCATTGACATCGGTGCGTCCAGCGGCAGACATATTCTTGGAAGCATCGAAAACGGAAAGATCGTAACCCGTGAGATCTACCGCTTTGAAAACGGTGTTGCTCCCGTAGACGGTCATCTTTCCTGGGACCTTGCGTCTTTGACCCACCATGTGATCTGTGGTATCGGTGAATGCAAAAAGCAGGGATTCGTTCCCGAAACCATTGCCATTGATACCTGGGGCGTGGACTATGTTCTTTTGGACGAAAACAAAAACGAGATCCTTCCTGCAATCGCTTACCGTGATCGCAGAGTAGAGGGTGTGAAGGAAAAGGTGGATGCCATCATCCCCAGAGAAGAGCTTTTTGCCCGTTGCGGCATTCAGCCTCTGGACTTCAATACCATCTATCAGCTCTATTGCGACAAGGAGGAGGGCAGACTTTCCAAAGCAAAATATATGCTGATGATGCCTGCTTATCTCTCCTACCGTCTGACCGGCGTGATGAAGCACGAATATACCAATGCCACCACTTCTTCTCTTGTGAACGCTACCGAGAAGAACTGGGATATGGATCTGATCCGTAAGCTCGGCTATCCGGAAGAGCTCTTCGGTGAGCTTTGCCTGCCCGGCGAATGCGTCGGAAAGCTTTCTCCCGAAGTAGAAAAAGAAGTGGGCTTCTCCGCTACCGTAATCTTCTGTCCTTCTCACGATACGGCTTCCGCAGTTGCCGCTTGTCCCGTGGAAGAGGGAAGCGCGTTCGTTTCCTCCGGCACCTGGAGCCTGTTCGGTGCAGAGATCATGACCCCCGTTCTTTCCGCAGATGCAATGAACGGTGGCTTTACCAACGAGGGCGGCATTGAGTACCGCTACCGTTTCCTTGAAAACATTATGGGTATGTGGCTGTTCCAGAACATCCGCAAAAATCTGAATAAGAAATACACCTATGACGAGATGATGTATCTCGCTATGGAAAGCACTTACAAGAAGACCTTTGATCCCAATGCTCCGACGCTTGTAGCGCCCGAGAATATGGTTGAGGAGATCAAGGCACTTCTCGGCGAACCCGATCTTCCCATTGGGGATGTTCTCAGTTCTGTCTATGAATCTCTTGCCGCTTCCTACAACAGAGCTGTTTTGATCATCGAATCCCTTACCGGAAAGCCCATCAAGAAGATCCATATCATGGGTGGCGGCTGTAAGGATAAATATCTGAACAGTCTGACTGCTCGCGTCACCGGAAAGCCTGTGACCGCAGGTCCGGTAGAAGCTACCGCTTTAGGAAATCTTCTTTCTCAGATGCTTTATGCAGATAAGAGCAAGACCCTTGCCGATCTGAGAGAGGTTGTAAAAAAATCTTTTGACATTGTGGAGGTAAAACCATGAGCTATTCAGAAGCAAAAGCAAAATATGAAGCCCTTGGAGTCGATGTTGAAAAAGCGATGAAGATTCTGGCGTCCGTACCCGTTGCCCTTCATTGCTGGCAGGGCGATGATGTTCGCGGCTTTGACACCGATCCCAATAAGCCCCTCACCGGCGGTATCCAGACCACCGGTAACTATCCCGGCAGAGCAAGAACCCCCGAGGAACTGATGGCAGACCTTGATATGGTTATGTCTCTTTGCCCCGGTAAGAAGAAAATGAACCTGCATGCTTGCTACGCTATTTTTGAAAACGGCGAATGGGCAGACAGAGATAAGCTCGAGCCCAAGCATTTCCGGAAGTGGGTAGACTTCTGCAAGGAAAGAGGCCTTGGCTGTGATTTTAACCCCACCTTCTTCTCCCACCCCAAATGCGATCCTCTGACCCTTTCCAGCGCCAACGAAGAAACCAGAAAGTTCTGGATCGAGCACGGTAAGGCTTGTATCCGCATCTCCCAGTACTTTGCAGAGGAGCTGGGCAGTGAGTGTGTTATGAACATTTGGACCGGCGACGGATTCAAGGATATTCCTGCAGACCGCAAGGGACCTCGCGAAAGATATCGCGATTCCATTGATCAGATCCTTTCCGAGCCCTTTGATTTTAACAAGGTTAAGCCTTGTGTAGAATCCAAGGTATTCGGTATCGGTGTAGAAGCTT
>JAZUOK010000078.1:0-3027 GCA_045604665.1 Eubacteriales bacterium
GCTACGATCCGACTTTGGAGATCGACGGTCATTGCAAGGAATACACCCTCGGCGTGGGAGAAAGCATCTTGATCGATACCGGCTACCTTGCGGCGATGAGTGAAAGCTGTAGTATGGAAATTGAGACCGTGAAGGGTGCAAAGAACATTTTCTTTGGCGGCGAAGGTCTTTTCCTTACCCGCGTAACGGGCCCCGGCAAGGTTTATTTACAGTCTATGCCCGTATCTAATATGGCAAAAGAGTTGATTCCTTTCCTTCCTACCCAAAACAGCAGCGAAGGCGGAATCAATATCAAACTCGGCGAATAAAGAAAGATAAAAAAGAGAAGTCATTTGACTTCTCTTTTTTTCTTTTATACGATCTGTTCCAGTAAAATTTTCTTTTTGATGAAGGGGAAGAGGCTCTGTACCGCAAGATAAAAGTCGAATAGATCTTCATATTCGTATTCGCGTTTGCCGAATTCCGCGATAAAGCTTTCCATCATCTCCGTTGCCTTTTCCGTATTGCCCTGGCATTTTTCGATCATAACCTCGGCAATATTCTCGCACCAGGTGGTGTGGAATTTCAGGAGCTGCCAAGCGATGGACTGAGGACGGACGGGGATCAGAATGTGATCACCGATCTTTTCTCTCATCTCTTCCGTAATCTCTTTTACCTTTGCAAGATATGGCACTCTGTCGGGATTATAGTGGTTGCCGTATCTGGGATCCTTGCTCTTTTCTGCAAGCATATATCCAAAATCAAAGGCATCGGTGATCTTTTGAAGGTAGTCTTTTACCATCTTCCAATCTTCGCCGTAAAAATGCTTGTAGTAATCTTCAAACTCTTTTTCGTAGTCAAGGTCACGATTCATCATAGTTTCGGCGTAAATGTGGCCTGCAAAGCCGTTGGGGAAAAAGCTTCGGTTACTGCCGTCTTCCATACAGCCCTGCATATTCAAAACATGGTAGGAAAGGGTATCCTCATATACTCTTCTTGCAAAATCAATGCCACCGGGATCGCGGTACTGCTTGATCCAGAAGTGGTATTCAAAAATGCTCACGGGACCGGCAAAGCCTTTTTGCCATTCTTTTAAAAGCGCGATGGCATCTTCTGCGGAATTAGGCGCTTCCCAGTTGTTGTATTGAAAGGGAAGGGGCTCGGGAAATACACTGTCTTTTGTAATGCTGGAGGTGTAAGAGCGGTAAATGGGGCAGTACTGGAGAATAAAACGGTCGGGATTTTTGATCTTCTCCGTTTCCGGTGCAAACATCATATCTGTGTAAGAACTAATGATGATCTTGGTATCAAAGCCTTCCTTCGTCAGTCTTTCATCGATCATATTTAGGATCTTCACATATTTATCAGCAGGTCTTGTTTTAACGCACTCTTCGCATTCGCAGTGATGACGGGAAATGTCTCCAACGGTCATTCCGTAATAGTCAAAGTGAGGGTTTTCCTTTACTGCTTTTACGGCAGCCTCTACCATTCTTCTCTGTACCTCAGGATTTGACATGCAAAGCTGAGAAAAGTAAATATCATTGCGGTAGAAATCTCTTTTTCCGTCGTACAGTGCAAGATACTGGTAAACTTCCGGGGGGAATTTCTTTTTGCCGCTTGCATAAGCGTTTCTGTCACTGCATTTTAAGCCTAAGGCATAGGCAACCAGTTCATGCTCGCCGGAAAACTGGATCTGACCTCTCTTTTGCAATTCGCTCTCGTAAAGAGATCTCCATTGATTTTCTGCCACTTCGGGATCGTACCCCTCTTCGGGACGGTTCTTTTCATTGTGCTTGTGGAAATAATATCTTTGCTGATAAGTATCTACCTGAAGAAGACCGAAGGTGTTCAGTTCTTCTTTTGCGTGAAAGTCAATGTAGGAAAGCACCTGGCGGACATTGGGTGCACCTTCAATGGTATGTCCGCGAAATCTGTGATCGGCTTTTTTGTGGTAAAACTGCTTTTCGATCTTCTTTAAGGGAATATATTCTCCCTCAGGACCGGGGAAGAGCCATCTGCAGCCGTTGAGCTTGAAGAAGCGGTACACGGCAAACAGCACGCTTCTGGGGTTAGAGCCTGCAAGAATACCGCCCTTGTCGTCTGCATCGATGTGGATAATATCGTCAAATCGGGGGTCCTTGGCGTCATTTTCAAGACCGAAATCTTCAAGTAGTCCAAGGCGGAAGCCTTCTTTCGCATCGGCACAAAGAGAAGCCTCGATCTGTTTTTCTTCGGGCATCATCATCCGATAATATTTTTTCAGTTCCTCTGCGGCAAAATGGATGACCTGGTCGTCATGTAATTTTGAAATTTTGATCATAATCTACTCCTTTTAGTTTACGATTTCTTCGCCGAGAATTTCTTTTCTTACCATAGGATCATATCCTGTCATTGCAAGAATAAAGTCAAAGCGGTCGCCGATGATGCTGTCGTATTTCCCGAA
The DNA here is from genome assembly GCA_045604665.1 of Eubacteriales bacterium. Taxonomy (GTDB): domain Bacteria; phylum Bacillota; class Clostridia; order Oscillospirales; family SIG627; genus RGIG5579. The sequence goes on from JAZUOK010000078.1 coordinate 2,423, forward strand.
TTCATCTTGCATTTTTTCCAAAAGCTCGATCGCTTCTTCTCTGTGGTTCTGGCATTTTTCGGTCATAATGTCTGCAAGGGATTCACACCATCTTGTATGATAGGAAAGATCCTGCCAAGCGATGGACTGAGGACGAACGGGGATCAGGGTGTTTTTTTCGATCACCTTTTTGATTTCAGAAGTGATCTCTTTCACCTTCGCGAACCTTTCCACGCGTGATGGATCAAAATATGCTGCTCCTTCTCTCTTGTCGATCGCTTTTTCCATCAGCATATATCCGAAATCAAAGGTGTCGGTGATCTTTTGCAGATAGTCTTTTACAAAAGTCTCTGTATTGGTCATTGTACCATAATCCCAACTTCCGGAGAAATGGTGGTTGAGGAGTACAGTAGCCCCCGGATGTTCTTTCTCTATATAGGGCCCTGCTGCATCTTGATACCATATACAGTAGAGAACCGCCTTTTGTATGGCCTTGTCATATTGTTTTGGATATTGGCGCTTTAATTTCTCGAAAGCCTTTGCTGCTGTATTTCCGCCACCCCAACATTGAATGATTAGTTGTCGGGGGTCGTCATCCAGCAATAGTTCTACAATCTTGTCGGAGC
>JAZUOK010000079.1:0-8430 GCA_045604665.1 Eubacteriales bacterium
GTCCCAAGGGTTCGGCTGTCCGCCGATTAAAGTGGTACGCGAGCTGGGTTCAGAACGTCGTGAGACAGTTCGGTCCCTATCTGTCGTGGGCGTAGGATATTTGAGAGGAGCTGTCCTTAGTACGAGAGGACCGGGATGGACATACCTCCGGTGCACCAGTTGGTCTGCCAAGGCCACAGCTGGGCAGCCGCGTATGGATTTGATAAACGCTGAAAGCATCTAAGCGTGAAACAGACCTCAAGATTAGATATCCAGATCTTCGGATCTAAGGTCACTTGTAGACTACAAGTTTGATAGGCCTCAGGTGTAAGTGCAGTAATGCATTCAGCTGGGAGGTACTAATTGACCGATAGCTTGAACTAATAATTTCGTACATGAGTGTTTCTTGATCTATATTCAGTTTTCAGGGTACATGAGCCGGAAAGCTTTCTGGCAAGCCGGTATCCACAAAATGCACCTTTAGCTCAGTTGGTAGAGCAACTGACTCTTAATCAGTGGGTCCCGGGTTCGAATCCCTGAAGGTGCACCAGTCAGTGTCTTTGTTGCGAAGGGTACACCCGTTCCCATTCCGAACACGGTAGTTAAGCTTCGTTATGCCGACAATACTTAGACCGAAGGGTCTTGGGAAGATAGGTCGTCGCTGACACAAAGAAGCCTCGATTCCTTTCGAATCGAGGTTTTTCTTTTGCCTTTCTTTATATAATAGGAAGTCTTTTGCTTTTGCAGAGGATTTTTTTTATTTTTTCGCAAGAAAAAAGCGCGTTTTCTTGCTCAAGGACATTTGGTATGATATACTTTTTATAAACTTTAATGAATTTTGAGGATAATAAAATGTATCAAGATCTGATCGAGAATGGCAAGTGCAGTGTTGGAATTGAACTGGGTTCTACCAGAATCAAGGCGGTTTTAATTGATGAAAATGCTAATATTTTAGCTACCGGCACTCACGATTGGGAAAATGTTTATGAGAACGGTATCTGGACCTATCATTTAGAGGATGTGATCTCGGGGCTGCAGGCCTCCTTTGCATCGTTAAAAGAAGATGTAAAGAAAAAGCACGGTGTTTCTTTGAAAAAAGTCTCTGCCTTGGGTATTTCTGCCATGATGCACGGCCTGATTGCCTTGGGTGAAAAAGACGAGCTTCTTGCACCCTTTCGGACCTGGCGCAATACCAATACGGATCAGGCGGCGGCAGATTTGACGGAGCTGTTTGGGTTTAATATTCCACAGCGCTGGAGTGTTGCTCATTTCTGGCAACAGGCATTGGACGGTGAAGCTTTTATCCCGAAGATCAAAAAAATGATGACCTTATCCGCTTATGTGCATTATTTATTGTCGGGCGAATTTGTGATCGGTGTGGGTGATGCTTCGGGTATGTTTCCCACCGTAGCAGGGGAAGCAAAATACGACCCTGTGATGCTTGAAAAAATAAACGCTCTGATGGCACAAAAGAAGATCGGCTACCGATTGGAGGATGTTTTGCCCACGCCTCTATTTGCAGGCAAAGAGGCGGGAAGGCTTTCTTCCGAAGGTGCAAAGCTTCTGGATCCCGAAGGAGAGCTTCTTCCCGGTGCGCTGATGTGTCCCCCCGAAGGGGATGCAGGAACGGGTATGGTGGCAACGAACAGCGTTCGCCCCTTGACGGGAAATATTTCTGCCGGAACCTCGGTTTTTGTGATGATGGTTTTGAAAAACAGGCTCACCCGTTACTATCCCGAAATTGATGTGGTTGCCACGCCCTCCGGTGCTCATGTTGCGATGGTGCATTGCAACAACTGCTCCAGTGAATTAAATGCCTTTGCGGATATGTTCTCGGAATTGAATGTGAATTTGCAGGGGGAAGCAGACCGAGGCAAGGTGCTTTCCGAAATGTTCCGTGCCGCAGAGAAGGCAGAAGGTGACTGCGGCGGCGTTGTTTGCTGTAATTACCTTTCCGGGGAGCATATTACAGGCTTTTCATCTGGTCGGCCCTTGATTGCCCGTACTCCTGAAAGCCGTTTTAACCTGGCAAATTTCTCCAGAGCCATGATTTATTCTGCTTTTGCTACGGTAAATCTTGGAATGAAGATCCTCGAGGGAGAGAATATTCAGATCGAGTGTATGATGGGCCACGGCGGACTTTTCAAGTCTGATTTCACGGCAAAGGTGGTATCTGCTGCACTTTCCTCCAAGGTGGCTACCATGAGTCACGCCGGTGAAGGCGGCGCTTGGGGCATTGCTCTTCTGGCACTTTTTGCGGCAAAAGGAGAAAGAGGTCTTCTCCTTGAGGAGTATTTAGAAAAGACAGCCTTCAAGGATGTGGAAATGAAGGTAACGACGGCGGATGAAGACACTTTAAAGGGATTTGGTTCCTATATGGAATCCTATCAAAAGTTGCTTCTTGCTGAGCGCGCCGCGGTGGAAAATTTATAAAAACAGGCAAAGAAAAAAGCACCTGAAAGGGTGCTTTTTTAATGATGTTCACCTGCGGTGAAACGATGTGGGCTTACGCCTAATGATGTTGTCTTTCAGACAAATGATGTTTGCCTGCGGCAAAATTAAGGAAGGCATCAGCTAACGCTGATGCCGATTTTTTATTAAGGCTGCGGTGGGAATGACCCTTCGGGATTATGTGGAGGAGCAGAGGATCAAAAAAGCCATCGACCTGATGCTGACCACCGACTATCCTTTGACGAAAATTGCTCTTGAATCAGGCTTTTCTTCCCAGAGTTATTTCGGGTATGTGTTTAAGCGGCGCATGCAGATGACGCCCGGAAATTATCTGAAAAAATATTTTGAAAAATACGAAGAATAAAAAGCCTCGGCAGAAGCCGAGGTTTTCTCTTATTTTGTTTTCTTTTTTATGGGGATGAAGAAAAGGGAGCCGAAGAGCATCAAACCTGCCCAGATGAGGATCAGCATATCCCAGCCAATGCTTCCCACGGCGTTTCCGAAAAGGCTGGAGGCGATTGCAGCTGCCATATAACTGACGAAATCCAAAAAGCCTGTGGCGGAGGATACAAGACCCGTATCGGCAAGGCTTGGGCAGTAGATGACCCAGAGCATAGAAGCGGCGCAGTGGGCGAAGAACACGGCGATGATCATTATGACAATACTTAAAACAGGGTTCTTTACAAAGAAAAGAAGAAGGAAAAAGACAGCGGAAGTGCCGAAGGAAAGAAGAAGGGTCAGATCTATATTCTCCCTCAGTCCTTTATAAAGCCAAACGGAAATAAATGCATTGGTTGCCACAAGGGAAGTGGATACGGTGAAGATCAAAGCGGCGCTTTCGGGAGAAAAGCCAAGCTTTTGGGAGAAAAAGGTGGGCATCCAGAAAACAACGGAGGTGCGGATAATGCCGGTGAGAAGAGAAACAAGGGTAAAGGTGATGATGCGGTGCTCCAAAAGGGAACGGAAGCCACGGGAGCCCTTCTTTTCCTTTTCCTTTTTACTTTCCGAAAGAAAGCCCCTGTTTTTTAAAAAGAGAAAATAAAAAACAGAAAGACAGCCACAAAACAGAAGGAGTCCGGACCCTGCAAAAAAGACCATTTGCCAGGAAAGAAAGGCGGCAAAAAGCCCTGCAACAGGGGAAGCAAAATAGGAGGAGATGCTCAGGGAAAGCGCACATCGGGTGGCGTATTTTAAGGGCATATTTTCTGAGATCAGGCGCGTCATGGGTGCGTAGAGCATCGAAAGGAAAAAGCCCACGGCGGCATAGAAGACGGCAGAAAGACTGAAAAAGTCGGTAGAAAAGGGGAACAGAAGATTGGAAGCGCCTGCCAAAAGCAGTCCGCAGCTTATCATAAGACTTGCCTTCAAGCGGTCGCCCAAAAGGCCGTTTAAAAGCTGACCCACGGCATAGGTGAAGAAAAATACGGAGGAGAGATTGCCGATCTCCCGGGCGGAAAAAACGCCTTTTTCGATCATTTGGGGCGTAACGGCACTTAAAAGATTGCGCGTGATATACACGACGAAATAGGAAAAAGAGCAGATGCCGCCGATGAAAAGCGCCTTTGTTCCGTTTTTACCGATTCTGATTTGTTTCACTTTTTTACCCTTGGATTCTTTGTTTTTTTGTGGAAATTTTCACCGCCACCGAGTATAGCACAAGGAATTTTCTTTGTCAACGAAAAACAAGCTCGCTCTTCTCGGTTCTTTGTTGAAATATTTTTTCGTTTTCAATTCGAGATTGAATTTGGTCAAAAAGAAAAAAAGCACCTTTTGGTGCTTTTTTATCAATCTATTTGTACTTTTTCTCGCAGAGCGTCCATTTTTTGATCCAGCTCGGCGGAAAGAGTGGCGCAGTGAAGAAGATCCTTTTGCATTTTTTCCGTAAAGACTGCGTCCTTCTTATAGCGCAGCTGATGCTCAAGGCTTGCCCAGGAATCCATGGAAATGGTGCGAAACTGGATCTCTACGCGCATCAGCTTTTTTTCCTGTGCCAGAAAAATGGGAACGGTGACAATCAGGTGCAGGCTGCGGTAGCCGTTGGGTTTTGGATTTTTTATATAGTCCTTCTCGGTGATCAGCGTAATATCATCCTGTTTTAAGAGAGCATCTCGAAGCATATACACATCTGCAACAAAGGAGCAGATCACGCGCACCCCTGCCACATCGTTCAATGTTTTTTCAATGTTTTCTACAGAAGGGTCCATTCCCTTGCGGCGAAGCTTTGTGACCATACTGGGAAGGCTTTTCAGCCGTGTGCGGATATCGCTGATGGGGTTTCGGTCGAAACGAAGAGAAAATTCTTCGTTTAAAACATTGAATTTTGTTTCGATCTCCATAATGGCACAGCGAAAATATGCCATCAAACGGACAAAATCGGAAAGAGAAGGGTCTAAAATTTTTCCATCGTCGGAAATCAGTTCGTTCTGTTTCATTTAAAAGCTTTCTTTCAAAAGGGGAAGTAGGGGTTTCATGGGATTCAGTGCGTTCCAAACATCGGGCAGGGCGTTTCTCCAGGAGCATTCCACAACAAGTCTGCCGTTGTAGTTCATGCTCTTCAGAATTTCGATCCACTGACGAACGGTCTCTTTGTCCTCTTCTTTGGGAGGGAGACGGTCGGGGTTGGGACGGGCAAGATGGGCGTGGATCAAGTTATCACCGAGCTCCTTTACGGTGTTGTAGTCTTCCTCGTTGGTGTAAAGGTGGAAGAAGTCTACAAGGCATCCCACTGCAGGGTGACTTATGTAGTTTTTCATTTCAAGGCCGTCAAGGGCAGTGTTGATGAAGTTGGTCTCGGATCGGCGTAAGGGCTCAATGACCACCTTCATACCTTTTTCCTGACAGATATCGGCACAGGCACGAACCACCGAGGCAAATCTTTCCTTTGCTTTTTCAAGAGGGTAACCCTCGGGGATCTTTCTGGCGCCGCCGGAGCCGATGACAATTACCTTCATACCGAATTTTTCTGCAACAGCAATGTTTTTCAGGGTTGCTTCTTTTACCACATTAAGGTCAACATCGTCACCCATCATAACAACCTCTTTCCCGAAGAAGCTGCAGCAGGAATCGGCGGTCAGACCGCAGGCTTTCATTTCAGCAAGGAAAGCGTCCTGCTCTTCTTCTGTCATAGAATGAAGAAAGTTCATGGGGAGTTCTAAAAAGTCAAAGCCGAAATCGGCAAGCTCCTTTACTGAGAAGATTTTATTGTAGGTCAAGCCTAATTTCACAAGCTCATCTCCTTTTTGCATATTACTGCTTCTGATATATTTTCAGTATCTTGATTGTACCACGAAGGAGAGGAAAATACAACCCTGCTTTCTGTCCCTTTTTTGAAAAAAAGTGACCCAAAAAACTTATGGCTATTAATAGATAACCTTGGATTTATTGTTTTATTTTATCTTTTATTGGTCGGAAGTTTTCTTTGCCTACTTTCTTTTGGAAAAAGAAAGTAGGTTATAAAAGGGTGATGTTTTCGGTAAAGTCTCCCAGGACGAAGTTTTCTTCGGGGAGGGATTCTACTTTTTCACCGTTGTGGAAAAGGCCACGGATCACGATATCCCGTGTTTTGTGGTCTTCATCGTACCCGGAAAACTTTAAAAGGGGCGGCTTTTTGCCGAAGAGGTGAATGTTCTCAAAGGTGATGTGATCGATCTTGCCGCGACGCTTGCCCCCTGCGGAATATTCCTTGTGAAAATAGGTTTCTGCCTTAATGAGAACGGGCACCTTTTCGGGATCGGGATTGATATACTCCTCCCCGTCTTTTTTCTGAAGAAGGGGGATCAGATTTTCATCGTCGTATTCCACATTGATGTTTTCAAATTTCACATCGTGCACATGAGCCCAGTCCACATTGAGAATATCAAGAGCAGGGCCTGTTATATGAATGATATCGCAATCACGGAAGGTGATATCAAACATTTCCTCTGCGCGGGTCTCGGCACCGATCTCCAGAGCCTTTCCCCAGTCGTTCCAGATCACGCAGTTCTGCACCACAAGGTTTTTGAAGGTATCGTACTTTTTGCCGTCGCGGTACATGGCTTTCTTTACTTCCTCCTCCACATCCCCCTCAAAGTAGCAGTCAAAGCCCTTGGCGCAGATGGAGTCGTCGAAGGTGCGCAAAAAGCAGTTGTCGATCACCACATTTTCGCAGTTGTGCATATCAAAACCGTCGGAATTGTAGCGCCAGTTGCCGATCACTTTTACATTCTGGATCAAAAGGTTTTTGCAGGCACTGGGGCGAACGGTATATACAAGGCTGTCCCGAATGGTAATACCGCCGATGTGAATGTTCTCGCAGTACTCAAGTACAATGGTGTGACGGCGGGTTGCATTTTTTACGGCAACATCGTTGGGGGAGTCTTCCACGGGAAAGAGGATCTCTTCCTTGTTGTGGCTGTTATCCAGAATACCCTTGCCTAAAATGCGGATATTCTTGGCATCTTTTGCAAAAATGGAGCCGTAGACCACAGCGCCCTCTTCAAGATAGACCGTTTCGTTGTCGTGCAGCTCAATGACGCCTGCTTCGTGAATGCCCTTTTCAAAGTAAATGGAATTCCCGTCCCCCTTGCGAACCATTTTAAACTGCTCGGGATCGGCGAAAATATGCAGAGCCTCGTGTCTGCCGAAGGGCTCTACCGTAAAGTATGCAGGCTTTTCCAAGGTGAAGCGGATCACGCCGTTTTCCACTACGGGGGTAATACCCAGGGACTTGGGGCGGATCTCTACCTTTTCAAAAGGCTTTTTGGGGCGAATCTCAAAGGTCGTCGCATCCACAAATTCCATCAGCGCAAAATTAATAAGCTCCGTCTGGGAAATTTCTCTCTGATGCCCCGGCCAGCGGCGATTGATGGGGTATTTGGATACCCGTGCGGTATTTAATTCGATCTTTTCACCGTTGATCTTGACCTCGTAATCCTCTATATCCATCTCGGTTTTTGTAACGGGATAAATTTTTACCATTTTTTTTGCTCCTTTTTAAAAAACTTCTACTGCGGCAAAGCCGAAGGGTGGAATGCGATCCAGTGTGACCTTGTTTCCTTCGAGGGTGCCTTCCCCTTTGATAAAGCGAAGGCTTTTGTATTCTTTGTCAAAGATGATCTCAACATTTTCTGCTTCATCGGCAAAGAAATTCCAAAGGCCGACGGCGCACTTACCGTCATCCCCTTTTTTGCACTGCATATAAAGGTGGGGGTGGCCCGAGGTGAAGGCAGGGAGTTTTTTCCCTGAAAGGTAAGGGATGTTTTCCGCGATCTGTTTTCCTCTTTCGTAGTGGTACTGAAGATGAGGGTCTCCGTCACGGGTATTGAAATTCAGAACCAAAAAGCGCTGCCCCTTTTCATTTTCGTAGCGGTAGGAAACAGGGAAAGTGCCGAGATCTGTTTCCATATCGCTTAAGATTTCCGCGCCTTGTTTCAGCTTGAGGTCATAAATCTTTGCGGTTCGGGTAAGCGTGTGGTTGTTATTATGAAGAAAGCGTTCGATGGTGCCTGTTTTTGTCCCTTCTCCGATGGATAAAAGGCCAACATCCACACCGCGCTCGGTGAGGATCTCTGCGGCGGCAATGTCAAGGATCATGCCTCCATCCAGTGCAGATAAGGGGAGAGTTCTTGCGTTCTCATCAAAGCAGATGCCGCAAACGCCCTCGCCCTCAAATACGGTGGGAATGGCAAGGTGTGAGAGCATACGGGATGCTTTTGAGAAGAAGAGGTATTCGATCTTGACGGTATCGTTTACCCGGGTGGGCATTTTCATTTGGGAAATTTTGTTTTGCATTTCCCAAATACGGATACCGCAGGATTCTTTTTTATCGAAAAAGTCGGGCAGAGCCTTGTAGACCTCTTCGTTTTTCATGTGGGCGCGCACATAGCCCCTTTCGTAATCCGCATTGGCAAAGTAATCAAATACATATTTTAAAATGCCCTCTGTGCAGCCTGCCACACGCATTGCCGTATCAAACCCTTCCAGATACGAGGCGGGGCAGTTGGAACGGGGACGGGGGAAGGT
>JAZUOK010000080.1:0-3897 GCA_045604665.1 Eubacteriales bacterium
GGAAGACTTAGGTCTGGATTATGTGATCAATGAAGGCGACGGCGCATTCTATGGTCCGAAGATCGACTACCATTTGGAAGACTCTCTGGGACGTACCTGGCAGTGTGGTACCATTCAGCTTGACTTCCAGATGCCTATCAACTTTGATCTGGAATATGTAGATGAAACCGGCGCAAAGAAAAAGCCCATTATGATCCACAGAGTATGCTTCGGTTCCATCGAAAGATTTATCGGTATTCTCACGGAGCACTTTGCAGGTAAATTCCCTGCTTGGCTGGCACCGGTTCAGGTGAAGGTTCTTCCCGTATCCGAAAAGAGTGCAGAGTATTCTCAGAAGGTATACAAAGCGATCAGAGATGCCGGGATCCGTTGCGAGATCGACGAGAGAAACGAAAAGATCGGCTACAAGATCCGCGAGGCGCAGATGGTAGACCGTGTTCCTTACATGCTGATCCTTGGCGGCAAGGAAGTAGAGGAGGGTACGGTTTCCGTTCGTAACCGTGACACGGCTGAAACAGAAACCATGTCTCTGGACGCATTCCTCGAAAAGATCGTAAAGGAAACAAAAGAAAGAGTATAAAAGAAAATGCATCGGCATTGCCGATGCATTTTTTAGTGTTTCGGTCTGTGGGATTTTTTCTTGTGAAGGATCTGCGTCGCGCGGAAAATTGGAAGGCAGATGAAAATTACAAGAAGAAGGAGAATGAAGAGGATCACAAAAACCCGATCTGTTTTGAAGATACCGGAAACGGCCTTTGCCGCAGTTTCCGCACCCTTTTCAATGGCGGATTTTGTGGCAATGGGTGTGCCGTCCCAAGAAAGGAGAATGGGGTAGGAGCCTTCGGCTTCTTCACCGTTAAAATAAAGGCGGACACTGCCGATCTCTTTATCCTTTTTCATTTCCGTAACGGAGATCTCTTTGGGAATATCTACCTCGTAAGTAGGTTCGGAACCGTCACGCACCAGGGTCACAATGTCTTCACCTGCCACGACGGGAAGGGTTTTGTCCGAATCCGTCACGCCGATCTTGCCGAGTGTTTCTCCTTTTTCCATTACGGTTTTTACATCAAAGTGTTCATAGGCATAGGAGAGGAGCGTATGGGTCTCGATCTGTGCCATGTTGCCGGGGTATTTACGGTTGTTGTCCATGTTGGCACCCAAAAGCACGGAGATGTAGGAAACGCCGTTTTCCTCACTGTAGGTGGCAAGGCATCTGCCTGCCTGATTGGTAAAACCGGATTTTCCGCCCACATAACAGGGAAGATAAAAGTCATTTGTTTCATAGTAGGTGGAAACGGTATGGCGGAGCTTTCTTTCCTGATGGTGGTTTGTTTCCGGAAGGGTGTAATTCCGCAAAGAGATGATCTCGCGGAAGGTTTCGTTGTTCAGGGCCTCTTCAAAAAGCAGTGCAATGTCCTTGGGAGAGGAGTAGTGATTGGGATGATGCAGACCGTGAGCGTTTTCAAAATTTGTGTTCTCTGCACCCACAGCCTTGGCTTTTTGATTCATCATTTTTGCAAAATTTTCCGTGGTGCCGCCGAAATGAGTCGCAAGAAGCTCGGCCACATCACAGTAAGAGGCCATCATCAGTCCCACGAGAAGATCGTAAACGGTGAAGGTCTCGCCGCGGGTCAATTCCATATGGACGCCGCCCTCTTCGATGATCTCGTTAAAGATGGTCATATCTTTCACGGTGATCGTTTCTTTTTTCGGATCTTTGCAGTTTTCCAAAGTCACAAGGGCGGTTACGATCTTGGTGGTGGAGGCCGGAAACATACGAGCGTTTTCCGCTTTTTCGTAAATTGCCGTATCGGTTTCCAGGTTGTAAACATAGACGCCCTGGGTATCCAATGCCAGATCGTAAATTGCATCTTTTTCAGCAAAAACCGACAAAGGGAGTGCAAAAGTCATAAGGAGAACTGCGAGGAAAAGTGAAATTGTTTTTTTCATCATACACCTTACATATTTCGATTTAACATGAACAGCCGCCAGGATTCCAAAAGATCTTTTCTGGGGGAGTCGGGAAGAAGAGCAAGGTCTTTTTCCGCAAGGTCAAGATACATTTTTGCTTCCTTTGCCGTTTCTTCCACACCCTTTTCCAGAAGGATGCTTCTGGCACGAAGGATCTCGTCCTCCTTCTTGGAAATGCCTACGACGCTGCGGAGAAATTCTTTTTCTTCTTCCGTTGCATTTTGATAGGCGGTAAGAAGGAGAATGGTAGGCTTTCCTTCACGAATGTCACTGCCGATGGGCTTGCCCAAGGTCTTTTCATCACTGGTGATGCCGAGGATGTCGTCCTGAAGCTGGAAAGCAAGACCGCAGTTTTCGGCAAACCGCGCCAAAGCCTGAGCTTTTTCATCCGAAGGATCGGCTTTTCCCAGTCCGATCATAGCACCGGAGAGGGCACTGATGGCAAAGAGCGCACCGGTCTTACCTGCCATCATAAAGGTTACCTCTTTGTGGGACATATGATAAAAAGCACCTGCACCATGCAGCAGGCCGTTTTTGGTATCGATCGTTTCGCCGCTGATCAGTCTGGGGCCGTATTCGCCTTCCAAAAGAGAAAGGATCTTCAAGGTTACTGCCGGGGGAACAAAGCCAGAATCGGAAAGCTTAGCAATGTAATAAACAGAAGCACTGTGAAGGGCATCTCCTGCCAACAGGGCGGTATCAAATCCGTATTCGGTGGATTTTTCATCGCCGTAGGAGGAGAAATTGTCTTTCACAAGCTTATGTACTGCTTTTTTGCCGCGACGGGTGTCGTCGTGGTCGATCATATCGTCGTGAACCAGTGTCCAGTTGTGGTAAAGCTCAAGGCCGAGGGCGCAAGGGATAGCAGCAGTCTCTGCCGCATCGCCGCCTAAGGCACCTGCGCAAAGCCTGCAAATGGCAGGGCGTAGCCTTTTTCCGCCCCGTTCAAAATAAACGAAGGTTCCCTCCATCAGTTCTGCCGGGGTCAAGGCAAAGAAGGGATTTTCCTTATAATAGGAAAGAAGAAGATTTCCGCTTTCCTTCAAATAAGAAAGAAGCTTTTCGTTCATCTGCTCTGGAGAAAGTCGATGAAATCCAGAACCATTTTTCTTTGACCCATAGAAAGGGTCTGGAATTTCTCATTGAAAAGATCGCCGGAACGGGTAAGTGCACCCGAGGGCTTCTTTTCTTCCGTTTCTTTATATACGCCTGAACAGAAGAGCAGGTCCTCTGTGGTAATGCCACCGGCGGCATTTTGGGAGATTTTGTTGATCAGTTTCAGGCGAGGGGAGTTTTCCTGTTGCCCGAGAGCAAGTTTTCGCATCTGGATATAGCTGATGTCGCAGTCCATGGCGAACTGTCGCCAGGAGCGATCACCCTTTGCCTGCTCCAGAAGAAGGGAGAAGATGCGTTTGTTGAATCGCATGATGAGCCTACCTTTGATTTTTTTATTTTATTATATCAGTAAAGTCCCCCATCTGGCAACTAAATTTAAAAAGTTTTGTGAATAAAGTAATAAAAATATTGCTTCTGTTAAATTTTAAAGGTTCGCTATCCGATTTATCTTTATTTTGAAAATTTATAATAAAAATCGAAAAAGTGTCAAGAAATAAGGGAATTTTGTTTGTCGAAAAATCTTTTAATTATATTTTTGTATAAAATGCATAAATTGTTTTTTGTATTTTTGGGAAATAAATATCTTTCTTTTCTTTGAGAAATTTGTTAAGATATGGAGTGTGAAAATTAGGCGTCTTTTGTGCGCATATTTTTAGGAGGAAAAAATGGCAAGTGTATCTTTGAAGCACATTTTTAAGAAATACCCCGGCGGTGTAACCGCAGTTACTGACTTCTGCCTGGAAATCAAGGACAAGGAGTTTATTATTCTGGTAGGTCCTTCCGGTTGCGGTAAGTCTACCACCCTTCGTA
>JAZUOK010000081.1:0-4516 GCA_045604665.1 Eubacteriales bacterium
TTCGGGAATGAACATAGGCATACAAACATTTTCATGTCCTGTTGCCTTAAAATATTCGTCAAGGAGCTTCTGAATGTTTTCCCAGATGGCGTAGCCGTAGGGGCGGATGACCATGCATCCCTTTACGCTGGTATATTCAACAAGCTCTGCTTTTTTGCAAATATCCGTATACCACTTGGCGAAATCCACATCCATAGGGGTGATTTCATCCAAAAGTCCGTTTTTCTCTTTATTTGCCATAGTGTTTTTCCTCTCGATTTCGTGATGTATTGATTAGAACAGGGACATATCTTCGCGGTAAAGAGCGGTGCGAAGAATGCGTTTTTCTGTGATGAGCAGTTTCCCCTCTCTTTGGGCGAGGGCCTCCAGTACCATTTCGGGCTTTAAGTAATTGTCGGCAGAAACGGAGAAGACTCCTTCCATTCCGATACCGCCTTCTTCTTCAAAAAGCTTAATGGATCGGATGCCGCTTTTTACATCCTTCTCCACCCATTTGCCTTTTTTGTTTTTCTTTTGAACGGTGATCTCACCTTCCAGAATTTTGTTTAATGAAAACAAAAGGGTAGGGTCGCCTTTGGGAAGGTGGATCTTGTAAGAAGCGTATGCCACCGAGGAGAATTTTTCCTCCTGCTTTTCCACCTTTAAAATGCGGATCCCCTTGGGGAGATTTTTTTGAAGGGCATCTTTGACTTCTTCTTCGCTCATTACAAAGCCTTCTTTCAGAGAAAAGTCTGCAATCTCCGTAAGACTTTCCGTTCCCACGGAAAGGGGAAGCGCCAAGGAAAATTTTGGGTGTGGGGAAAAGCCCTCACTGAATTTTAATGGAATTTTTGCTCTGGAAAAGGCGCGGTGAAAAGCACGGGTCATATCCAGATGGGAAATGAAGCGGATGGGGCCTTTTTTTTCAAAGCGACACCGCAGCGCCAAAGGGGTTTCGTTTGTCATAAATCCTCCCGGGAAATGTTTTTTCCTGCAAGATATCCTGTAGAAAAAGCAATTTGCAAATTAAATCCGCCCGTCAGGGCATCGGCATCCAGCACTTCCCCTGCAAAGAAGAGGCCCGGCGTGATGCGCGACTGCATGGTACGGGGATCGATTTCAGAAAGAGGCACGCCGCCGCGGGTGATGATCCCTTCCTCCAGAGGTCTTGTGCCTACTACGGTCAGGGGCATTTCCTTCAGGGTGCTTACAAGCCGTATTCTTTCTTCCTTGGTGACAAGATTTACCTTTTTTCGCTCCGGGATATGAGAAAGGGCGATCACCGGACGAATGAGTTTTTGGGGAAGAAGCCTGTCAAGGGCGTTTACAAGGTCTTTATTCTGATTCTCTTTAAAATCCGAAAGGATCCTTTTGTCCAGTGCCTCTTTTGTTAAGGCAGGCTTCAAGTCCAGAGAAACAAAATATTCCTTTTCTTTATCAAAATCAAGGTGCGAGGAGGCGGAGAGCACCATCGGTCCCGAAATACCGAAGTGGCAAAAAAGCATCTCGCCGAAATCCTCATAAACGGTTTTTCCGTTTTTGTTTTTGATCACAAGGGCGGTATTTTTCAGAGAAAGGCCCATGGCATCCTTGCAAAAGGCTTCTTTTGCAACAAGAGGCACAAGGGCAGGCTTTAGATCCGAAACGGTATGACCGAGGCTTTTTGCGAACAGATACCCGTCACCGTCGGAGCCTGTCAGAGGGTAGGTTTTGCCGCCGGTGGCGATCAGAACGCGAGAAAAGATCTCTTCTCCTTCTTTTGTTTTTAAAAGAAAGCCGTCGGGCGTTTTTTCGATGGAAAGAACCTTTTCTTTTTTCAGGCAGATCCGAGGAGAGGAGAGGGCAGATTTTGTCAAGGCGTTTGCAATGTCCTTTGCCTTGTCGGATACGGGGAATACTCTGCCGCCCCGTTCCGTTTTTAATGGAACACCCTTTTCCTCAAAAAAGTTCATAACCTGCTGAGAGTCAAAGGCATAAAGGGCAGTGCGCAAAAACTTTCCGCCCCGTGGGATCACTTCTTCCATTTCTCTTACAGAGGCGGTATTTGTGACATTGCACCTTCCCTTGCCTGTAATGCAGATCTTTTTGCCGCAAAAGGCGTTTTTTTCGAAGAGCGTGACAAAAGCATGTTTTGTATCAACCTGGCAGGCGGCCATCAGTCCTGCGGCACCGCCGCCGATGATTGCTATTTTCACATCTTTCTTCCATCCTTATATATAGAATATCAATTTATTTTACTCCAAAAAGCCACTGATTGCAAGGATTTTTACAATTTTTTCGGAAAAGATGGGGGAAATCTTGACTTGCTCCCCGAGGAAGGGTATAATGAAGGGTGAAAAAGGCCTTTTTCGGCTCAAAAAAATCTTTTTTAAAGGAGATTTGAAAATGAAAGTATTTGATATTCGTCTTTCTACTATTGAGGATGTACGCAACTTTGTAAATGCAGTTACCGCTTGCGAATACGATGTAGACCTTGCCAGCGGCAGATATATCGTTGATGCGAAGTCCATTATGGGTATTTTCTCTCTGGACCTTCTCAATCCCATTCGTATGACCATTCACACCGATGAGGATACTGAATTTGAAAAGAGAATTGCTCCCTTTATCGAAAAGTAAAATTCTATGGCAAAAAAACTTTTGCTCCTGATCAATCCCATATCCGGAAAAGCTCGTATCAAAACGAGTCTTATGGGAATACTAAAAATTTTCACAGACGCAGGATTTCAGACTGAGGTTCATATCACTCGCTTTGCTTCCGATGCCACGCAAAAGGTGGTGGAGGACGGAAATCGCTTCGATGTGATCGTGGCTTGCGGCGGCGACGGTACCTTGAACGAGGTGGTCACCGGTGCGATGCGCATTCGCTTTGAGGGGGATATCGGATTTATTCCCTGCGGAACGACCAACGATTTTGCCACATCCCTTTCCATTCCAAAGCTTCCTTTGAAGGCTGCGGAATTGATTGCAAGCGGTGAGGGGAAGGAACTGGATTTCGGCTCCTTTAACCGATTGCGCTATTTTACCTATATTGCCGCCTTCGGTGCATTTACGGATGTTTCCTATTCCACGGACCAAAAGCTGAAAAATGTTTTGGGTCATGTTGCCTATGTTTCCGAAGGAATTTCCCGTTTGCATGAACTAAGGAGCTTCCATGTGAAGGTGACCTGTGACGATGTAACCTATGAGGAGGATGTGCTCTTTGGTGCGGCAGCCAATTCCCTTTCCATCGGTGGTATGATGAAATTAAAGCCCGATCAGGTGGATATGGCAGACGGTTATCACGAGGTCCTTTTGGTTCGCAATCCGAAAAATGCGGCGGACCTTGCCCATTTGTCCAAAGAACTTTTAAGCGGAAATTTTGAGAACAAGTCCGTTTTGTTTTTCCGCGGCAGGAAGATCGTGTTTGAATGTGATGAAGAGATCCCTTGGTGTGTCGACGGCGAGTTTGCCGGAAAATTTGAACGGGCCACGGTAAGAAATCTTCACGACAGACTGCGTTTTATTTGTCCCTAAAAAAGAAAAAGACCCTTGCAATTGCAAGGGTCTTTTTTTGTTGAATCGTATTATTTTTTTATCGTTTAGAAGATTGCGAAAAGAATATTTTCGCTTACAATAAGAGGTAGAAATCGGCAAAGGAAGAAAAAGATGAAAAAAGACACTTGGTTGAAAAGTGCAAAAGCGAAAAGGCTTTATCACAAATATGTAAAGGATCTTCCCATCATTGATTTTCACAATCACCTTTCACCGGAGGATCTGTTACACGACCGCAAATATGAAAATTTGACACAGCTTATGCTTTCTCCCGATCCATACAAGCATCGGCTGATGCGCATTATGGGGGTAGAGGAAAAATATATTACAGGTGTTGCCTCGGACTATGAAAAATTTTTGGCTTTTGCCCGCGTTTTCCCCCTTCTTGCAGGAACGCCCGTTTTTCATTGGGCGAAAATGGAGCTTTCCTTCCTGTTTGGCAAGGAGATGATCCTTTGCGAAAAAAATGCAAAAAAGATCTATGAAGAAGGAAAAAGGATCCTTTCGCAGCCCGGGTACACCCATAACGGGATTTTGGATCGGTTTCATATTCAGTACCAGTCACCCGTGGTAAAGCTTACGGATGATCTTTCCTTTTTCAGTGAAAGTGCCACGGCTCCTTCCCTTCGAGGGGATGAGCTGCTTCTTCCCACGAAAGAAGTTTATAAGGAACTGGAAGAAAAAACGGGAGAGAAGGTGACGGATACTGCCACTTTCCGGAAAGCGGTGGAAAAAAGGCTGGATCTTTTTGCAGAGAAGGGCTGCCGCTTTGCTGACCACGCCTTGGACGACGGTTTTTTTGACGGCGAAGAGGGAGAAAAAAGAGAGGAAATGCTTGTTTTCCTTGCCAAGGAGTATGGGAAAAGAGGTTTTACTCTTCTTCTTCATATGGGCGCCAAACGGCAGACCAGTGACAGGCTTTATCGCCTTGCAGGGCCTGCAGGAGGCTATGCGGCTGTAGGTGACAGCTTTCCCATTTCCCGTCTGATCGCACTTTTGGGCAGAA
>JAZUOK010000082.1:0-6344 GCA_045604665.1 Eubacteriales bacterium
TCAGGTCAAGGGAGGAGGAAAAGGTGTCGTAGCATTCACTGCAGCCGAATTTTCCCTTTTTTTGAATGGCGGAAAGGGTCATACCGCATCGGGGGCAGGCTTTTTCTTCCCGGGATTTTCTGCCTGCGAAGGGGGAAAAGAGAGAAAAGGGGGTAAAAAACTCTTCCGAAGAAAGATGCACCCCTTTGGCACAGTGAGAACAAAGATGCATTTCTTTTTTTACGCCGTTTCTCGTTTCCTGATAAAAGAAGGTTGCTTCGTTTTTTCCGCATTTTTCACATAACATCATAATGAATCCTCACTTTCCGAAAGAATCTGAAGGAGTACATGCTTGAAGATCTGCGCTCTGACCGTATCTCTTCCTTCAGGGCTGACATTTTTCAGTGCCCCGTTTGAAAGAGAAGCAAATACGATCTTTGCTTCCCGAGGGGTGAGAATCTCCTGTCTTGCAAGCTCTTCTAAAAAGTACCGTGCGCTATCCGCATCGATCCGATCGGAGATGGACTGGTAAAAATGCATCAGATAACGGTCCTGATCCATTGCCACCTTGCGGATGCGGATGTATCCGCCGCCGCCTCTGCGGCTTTCTACCACATACCCTCTCTCCGGGGTGAAGCGCGAGGTGATTACATAATTGATCTGGCTGGGAACACAGCCGAGCCTTGTGGCAAATTCGTTTCGCACAATGGAAAGCTCCCCTCCTGCTTCTTCCAGCATTTCTTCGATCAGCATTGCAATTTTTTGAGATAAGATCATAAATGACTCCTTTTTGACTTTGACTTTCTTTGACTTTCTGACTTTATTATAGCACCCCTTTTTCATTTGTCAAGGTCAAAGAAGGTCAAAAATAAATTTTTTTTTGATTTTTTTAAAGACACACGCCCTCTTTGTTGCTTTTCCCGAAAAAGAGTGGTAAAATGATAAGAAGAAATTCAGCAAGGCAGGATATGATATGAGAATGAGAAAAAAGAAGCATACCGACGAGCGCTTACAGGCTTGTGCAGAGCTTCTGATCACATCTCCGGAAACCCACAAAGGCGCATACCGGTCTCTTTTCCCCGTGGAAAAGCCGGAAGAGCGGGAGCTTCATCTTGAGATCGGCTGCGGAAAAGGCGCTTTTATTCTGGAAATGGCAAAACGAAATCCCCATGTTCTTTTTGTAGCGGTGGAATATTGCCGTGAGGCGATGCTCCTTGCAGTGGAGAAGCTTTCTTCGGCAGGGCTTTCCAATGTGCTTTTCTTAAATGCGGATGCGGCAAAGCTGGGTGAATATTTTGCCCGAGGCGAGATCGATCGGATCTATCTGAATTTTTCCGATCCCTGGCCCAAGGCCCGTCATGCAAAAAGAAGGCTGACCGCTCCTTCTTTTCTTGCGGTCTATCGCGATATTTTAAAGGATGGCGGCTATATCCGTCAGAAAACGGACAATGTTCTTTTGTTTGAATCCTCTTTGGAAAGCTACGCTTCTTGCGGCTGGCGGTGTGAAGATGTTTGCCGCGACCTTCACAATTCCCCCTGGGCAGAGGAAAACATTTTAACGGAATACGAGATCAATTTCTCCGGCAAGGGTCTGACCATCAATGCCGTAACGGCATACAAAGAATGAAAGAATTTATCATCGGGCCCAATGATGCAGGCCAGCGAGTGGATAAATTTGTTCTGAAGGCGACGGTGGGGCTTCCCAAATCCCTTCTTTACAAGGCCATTCGACTCAAAAAGATCAAGGTGAACCGAAAACGCTGTGAGATCAGCCAAAAGCTTTTGGCTGGGGATGTGGTGCAGATGTTTCTCTCCCCTGATTTTTTCGGAGAAAAGGAAGACCGTTTTCTTACCCTGACCCCAAACCTTACCGTTGTATATGAGGATGAAAATCTGGTCATTTGTGATAAGCCCATCGGCCTTTCCTGTCATGCGGATGAGGCACAGGAAACCGGGACCTTGATCGATCATATCAAAGCTTACCTTACCCAAAAGGGCGAATTTTGTCCGGAGAAGGAAAATTCTTTTGCACCTGCTCTTTGTAACCGCATAGACCGTAATACCTCGGGTCTTGTGATCGCGGCAAAAAATGCGCCTGCCCTTCGCGAGGCAAACGAAATGATCCGCGCGCACCGGGTGGAAAAGGAATACCTTGCCTTTTGTCACGGCAAAATGGAAAAAAAGGGGCTTTTGACCCTTTATCTGAAAAAAGACAGTGAGAAAAACCGTGTTTTTGTGTCCGATGCACCGAGAAAAGGGTATCTGACCGCCATCACCGAGATCAAAGAAGCCATCTATGATGAGAAAAAGGATCGCACAAGGCTTGTGATCTGTCTTCACACAGGGCGTACCCATCAGATCCGTGCTACCCTTGCCCATCTCGGTCACCCTTTGGTGGGGGATCAAAAATACGGTACCGAAAAGGATCGGGATTTTCCCTATCAGGCACTGAGAAGCTTTCGGCTGAAATTTTTCCCTGAGGAAAACGGGGTGCTGTCAAGCCTTTCGGGCAAGGTGATCGAAGCGGATTTTGACCCGCTTTTTGCCATAGAAAAGTAAAGATGCACAAAAAAAGTTTTCCACAGGCAAAAAAATTCAACCTGTGGAAAACTCTGTGGATTGTTGGGAAAACCTTGGGTTTATCAAGGTTTTTTCTTCAAATTCGGCTGTTTTTCCTGTGGAAAACTCAAAATGTGACAAAATCCCGTTTTTGCATTTTTTTGTTAAAAAACACTTTTTTTCAAAAAAATTGAAAGAAAAAAAGTGTTTTTTGCTTTTTGTCCGTATATAAAGATAAGAATAAGAAAAAGGAGGTGTTTTTTTGCGGATTCCGGAAAGCTTTATTCAGGAAGTGATCCTGAGAAATCCCTTGGAAGAGATCGTGGGGCAATATGCTACGCTGAAGCGTGCAGGAAGCAATATGGTTTGTTGCTGTCCCTTCCACAATGAAAAAACGCCGTCCTTTACCCTTTACTCCAGCCCCAGTCATTATTACTGTTACGGCTGCGGCGCAGGGGGGGATGTGATCACCTTTGTGCGGATGATGGAAAATCTCGACTATGTTTCCGCCGTGGAATACCTTGCAAATCGCGCAGGGCTTCCCATGCCTGTGTTTGACCCTGCGGAAAAAAGGGTGAACAAAAAGCGCTTTTATGAAATGAATGCAGAGGCTGCCAGATTTTGGCACAATTACCTTCTTTCTCCCGATGGAAAGGCGGGTCTTGATTATCTTTTGAAGAGAGAGCTTTCTCTTCCCGTGATCAAGCGCTTCGGTCTTGGGTATGCACCCGATTCCTGGGATGCGCTGACAAGGCATCTGACTGCAAAAGGCTATACTGCCCAGGAGATCAAGGAAGGCTTTTTGGGCGGCATTTCCAAATCGGGAAAGCTGTTTGACTATTTCCGAGGAAGGGCAATGTTCCCCGTGATCGATGTGTCGGGAAATGTAGTTGCCTTCAGCGGTAGACAGATCGCTCCCATGAAAGAAGGGGACCGAAAGTATTTTAACACCGGTGACACACCGGTATTCAAGAAAAGCCGTACGGTTTTTGCGCTGAATATTGCAAAAAATTCTCCCGAAAAGGAATTGATCCTTTGCGAGGGAAATATGGATGCGGTATCTCTCCACGCCCACGGTGTTTCCAATGCAGTAGCGTCTCTTGGTACTGCGCTGACCCAGGATCAGTGCAGACTTCTTGCAAGGTATACGGATAAGGTGAGCATCTGCTACGACGGTGATGCTGCAGGAAAACGCGCCACCGAAAAAGCCATTCGCCTTTTGCAGGGTGCAGGGGTGAAGGTGAAGGTCATTACCCTTTCCGGCACCAATGCAAGAGGAGAAGCGATTAAGGACCCGGATGATTTTATCCGCGCCTTTGGAAAATTGGCATTTGACAAGGCGGCAAAAAGTGCCCTTGGCGCCATTGAATATCTTTTCTCACTTCTGCAGGAGGGGCACGACCTTTCCACCATGGACGGAAAAGATGAATTTATCAAAGAATGTACAAAGCTTTTATCTACGGTGCAAAGTCCTGTGGAGAGAGAGCTTTATATCAGTAAGGCCGAACAGGTCACGGGGATCCCTGCGCAGGTGATCCGCTTGCAGACGGAAAAGCAAACGGCAAAGGATTTTCGTCGCGAGGAGCGGGAAAAGATCCAGAAGGAATTGCAGAAGACCAGAGGTCTTGGCAATCGGATCAATCCCGACAAGGCAAAGTTTGTGTCAGCCGCTGCCAAGGAAGAAAATATTTTGGGTATTCTTCTGGCAAGGCCGGACTATCTGACCGACTCCAAATACAGACCCCTTTTAAAGCCCGAGATCTTCAGCTGCGAATTTTGTAAAAAGGTGCTGGAGACCTTGCTTGCAGTCAGTGAAGAAGGGGAAGAGTTTTCCTTCTCGATACTGAACGAGCATTTTTCCCCCGAAGAGATCGGCGAACTGGAAGGGATGAAGAAAAAGAGGGAGGAGCTTGGAAACAACGCCCCTGCCGTTCTGAAGGAGCTTTTTGAGCGTCTGGAGGAAGAAGCAAAGAAAAAAGAGAACCGTCAGGAGCCCTTGACCGGATCCTGGCTGGAAAAATTGAAAGCTGAAAAAACAAGGAAGGACAAAAAAGAATGACGAAAAAGAAACAGGACGCAGAAGTGGAAGTAAAGGAAACGGAAGAGATTTCTGCGGAAATGAAATTGAAAAAAGCCTTTGATGCCATTATTGAAAAGGGAAAGGCAAAGGGAAGTCTCAAGCATTCCGAGGTAATGGAGCTTCTGGAGGATGTGGAATACGAGTCCGAGCAGCTGGAAAAGCTTTACGATGTACTGGAAGCAAGCGGTGTGGATATCTCCTCCATTATGGAAGAGCCCGGCATTGACGAACTGAAGGCCGAGGAAGAAGTGGAGGCCATGGAGACCAGCCAGGATATGGAGCAGATGCTTCAGGGTGAAGGCCTTGCACTGGAAGACCATGTAAGAATGTACTTAAAAGAGATCGGTAAGGTTTCCCTTCTTACCGGTGAGGAAGAGCTTGCCCTTGCAAAGCAGATGATCGAAGGAGAAACGGAATACGCCAGAGAAAGTGCAAAGCAGAAGCTGGTGGAAGCAAACCTGAGACTTGTTGTCAGCATTGCAAAGCGCTATGTGGGCAGAGGCATGTTTTTCCTGGATCTGATCCAGGAAGGAAACCTGGGTCTGATGAAGGCAGTGGAAAAGTTCGACTATAACAAGGGCTTTAAGTTTTCTACTTATGCTACCTGGTGGATCCGCCAGGCGATCACCCGTGCCATTGCCGATCAGGCAAGAACCATTCGTATCCCCGTGCACATGGTGGAAACCATCAACAAGGTGCTTCGTGTTTCCCGTCAGCTTCTTCAGGAATTGGGTCATGAGGCAAGTGCCGAGGAGATCGCAGAGGTTATGAATATTCCTGTGGAAAAGGTCAGAGAGACGATGAAGATCGCTCAGGAGCCTGTATCCCTTGAAACGCCTATCGGTGAAGAGGAGGACAGCCACTTAGGTGACTTTATTCCCGACGATGATGCACCTGCTCCTGCAGATGCGGCAAGCTATGCAATGCTTCGCGAGCATCTTGACGAGGTGCTCCACACGCTGACCCCCAGAGAAATGCAGGTATTGAAGCTCCGCTTCGGCTTTGATGACGGCCGTACCCGTACCTTGGAGGAGGTTGGCAAGGAGTTTAATATTACCCGAGAGAGAATCCGTCAGATCGAGGCAAAGGCTCTGCGCAAGCTTCGTCATCCCAGCCGTGCCAAAAAGCTGAAGGACTATTTGGACTAAATTCCTTCACAAAGCCTTTACAGCCAGGTCTTATTTTGGCAAGTAACACAGTTTCAATTTCCTCTTTTTAGGGATATTGACAAGGGGAGAAACCTTGACACTTTCTTCCTTTTTGTGTAAAATATAAGTAATGTGCCGTGATGTCGGCAAAAATTCAAGGAGGACCCGCGAAATGACCAAAAGACTGATCAGTCTTATGCTGGCGCTTATCATGCTTCTTTCTCTTTGCATGACCTCTTGCGCCAATACTTCCGATGAAGAGGAAGAAGAGGAAGCAGAAGAGGAAGTTCAGAGACCCAATGTGGTGCTGACTCTCTATGCTGTTATGGGCGACAAGACTACAAAAGAAGGTCTTGAAAAAGTAGAAGAAAAGATCAGCAACTACTGCAGAGCAAAATATAAGACTGCCATTGATCTGCGCTTCTTTACCGAAGACGAGTATCAAGCAGGACTTGATGCAATGTATGACAAGTTCGCTGCAGAAGCTGCCGAAAAATTGAAAAAAGAGCAGGAAGCTGCCGCTGCTGCGAAATCCGAGGCAGAATATAAGGCAACTCTGACCCCCGAAGAAAGAATCA
>JAZUOK010000083.1:0-4592 GCA_045604665.1 Eubacteriales bacterium
AGAGAAATGCTATACATAAAACTACTTTCAAATCAACTGTTTACGGTTGTATATCATCCATTCCGAAAAAACTGCATATCATCAAAGCGGAACGCTTTGTATATCATCAAACCGCAAAATTATGCACACCTTCGGAGTGATGATTTACGCCGCGTTTGCGGCGGTGATATACAGCCCTTACAGGCTGATGATATACCAAGCCTGCGGCTTGAATACAAAAAAAGAAGAACTCCTTCGAGTTCTTCTTTTTTTGGTGCCGGAAGCGGGGGTCGAACCCGCACGGTATCGCTACCACTGGATTTTGAGTCCAGCACGTCTGCCAATTCCATCATTCCGGCGTCGGGTCTTATTGTAACACAAAAAAATAAGAAAAGCAACTGTTTTTTCAAAATTTTTCTCACCCAAAAACAAAAACACCCGAGGGGTGTTTTTGTTCAAATATTTCATTTTAATTCCGTGCCTCCCCACTCCACAAGAGTAAAGCCAAGCCGCCGGGGAGCGGTCAATTCCTGTGGGGGGATTTCTTCCATTCGGTCTGTAGCCTGAAAAGCCATAAATACGCGAATGACGGTATCGGGCTTAGGAGTCACCTCGAGCTGTGCAGCATCGGTATAGACAGATGTTTGGAAAGAAATAATGTTATAGGGGTTCTGTTCCATTTGCGGAAGCCAATATACGATAAATTCATTTGCCTCCCGTCGGCAAAGACCAAGCTTTTCCAAAGCCTCTTCCAAAAAGGACGCAGTATCCTCCCCTTTTACACAAAATCCTTTTGAAAGGTCAAACGGAGCATATATCTCCCCTTCCCAGTACAGGTAATTGTAGGTCTGTCCATTGGCATCCTGCAAGGTGCCGTCGGGAAACGCCGTTACCTTCCACCCGTTGTTGTAAGAAGGATAGGTGCAGGTAAGATTTCCTTCCAAAGAAAGCTTTACCGATACTCCCGTTTCCTTTTCGGGGTAAAGATAGATCACCGGCTTATAGCAAGCATCGGGATCGGGCGTAAAATTGCTTTCCTTTACAGTAGAAAAATCACACTCCATCCGCTGATTTTCCTGATCAAAATAAGTATTTTCATAGGTGCAGATCACCTGGTCTCCTACGCACCACTGATCGGAAAGGACTCCGTTCAGCTTGATCTCATAGGGCATGGGGATCACAGTTCTGGCAAAAAAGCAGTTGGCATAGATCTTTGTGATCCTGATATGGTCAAAAACATTATTGTCACATTGTTTGCTCGTTTTTTTATCAAGCCATTCTTCGGTAAATTCCAAATGGCGAAGGTCATTGTACAATTCCCACTTTGTTGCCCTGATCTGTGCAGGGTAAGATTCCATTACACTGCCCTTATAGGTTACCTTAACAACACTTCCAATTTGAAAATCGATCTTTTCAAGAGAGGCGGTACCAAAGGAGATCTTACCCGATAGAGATGAAGCCTCCTTTGCCACAGGCTCTACCACAACAGACTCACCGTTTATTTCTAAAACCGTGGCGATAAAGCTACGCTCTACCTCCTCTTCCTCTTGATACCAAAGACTGCCAATGGACTTAAAGTTTTCGGGGAATGGATAAATGCGCGTTTTGTCATAAACAAAATCTCCGCCGAGGCGGTGCCACTTTACGATCTTATAGGTTAGCGCCGTATATTCCCGTGTACCCCCATCTTTGTATACACCGGTGGGGATGGGGACAACAAGGATCAAAATAAGTAAAATTAAACTAAGGATCCATAGTTTCTTTTTCATTCGGTTCCCCCCTACTTTCCGCTTATTTCCTTTGTGATCTTTCCTTCATTGGTGACAATAAAAACTTCTTTTTCAAAGGTTTTCTTATTCAGGAATGTAATTTCCCAATTTCCGTTTACCGTATCGAACCAAGCTCGGGTTTCGTTATATGCTACCGTCGCTTTCTTTTCAGCAAGGGATATGGCTTCTTCTTTTGAAAGTACCCCTTCCGCAAGCTTTGCAGAGGCAAGGATCTGCAGTGCTTCTTCACCGTATGTTTCCCACCATTTTTCAGCCCCTTCATTGAGTGCCACATAAGAGCCGGGCAACCCTTCAAAAATAATGTGATCAAAATATCGTTTGCCATCGTAGGTGCCTTTTGTGCAGTTGTATTCGCCAAGCTTTATTTTTTCTGTTTCCAGCCCCGTGCCGCATACGCCGAAGGCATCAAAATACCACATTTTGATTTTGCCCTCCGCCTCCGCTTTGGGCCAAAAGGCAATGCAAAAATCACCCGAATCAAATCTTCTTTCCGTTTCGTATTCCCAGCCTTCGGGGATCGAAAGGGCAATGCTGGAAAACGCTCCCGATTCCCGCACACCTCTCCCGGGTTCTCTCGTAACGGTAAATTCCGCCCAAACCTCGCATTTTGTGCTTTCGCCGCCGCGGCCCTTATCATAAATAAAGCAGTCGCTTACAAAACGGTACTTTCCTTTCTCGAAAACATCAAAATTCAATAAATTGTAAGCTTTTGTTTGGGTTTTGCCCGATTCTAATTCGTAGCCAATGGCGGCAAAGCAAAGGTTATCCGTATTAACACAGCTTTTCCAAATCCCGTCCTGTTGGCGCTTAATATCAAAATTTTCTCCAAAAAGTGCGTCAAACGAAGTCTTGTTTTTCCAATTGACCTCAAGCTTGACTTCCTCCTCATTCCAGAGGGCGTTTGTAATCTCAATCTCCATTCCTTCAAAGGTTGTATGGGTTTTTCCCATCTGTGCAGATGGCTTTTCGGGAAAGGCTTTCACTTCCGTAGGCGGATTTTTTATCCCCTCACAGGAAAAAAGAGAAAACAAAAAAACCAGGAAAAACAGGAACGCTGTGATCTTCTTCATTTCAGTCCTCCTCTTCTTCCGTAAGACCGAGCTCTTCAAGGATCAAAGCCTTTTGATCCTCTGTCAATATGACCTTTCTGTTTGTTTTTTCTTCTGTCAGAACAGAGCCTTTTAAGGTATAGATTTCGCTCACATTCCCTTCTTTTACAAATGTGATTCGATAGCCGGATGAAAATTCCCCACTGCTACTTTGGGCAGAATTTTCTTTTTTTTCTTCCTCATCGCATATACCGTCAGAAACAGATTCCTCTCCGTCAGGCAGGAAAGAGTCGAATATATCACAAAGCCGTTCAACTTCATTGACATTTACTTTCAAAACATCTGACAGAAAAAAGGTGCTTTCATCGCTTAAACACTCAGTCTGAATATATGTGCCGCCTGTCAAATCGGTACTGCCCACAATATCCATTCCTTTTTCCGGGATCATATTTTTATCCTTTGAGGAAAAAACAGACGGCAGCGTAAAAGCCGACCAAATACAAAGGATCAAGCACACGGGAATACAAAAAGAGAGTATGCGATTTCTGTTTCTTTTTCTCTCGCGAATCCTTTCCTCACTGCGGCGGAAGATTTCCGCTTTTCTTTCTTCAAAACTTCTCATAAAAACAAGTCACCATCCTCTCCAAGAATGATGCGAAGCTCCTTTTTTGCACGGTACAGAAGATTGTCGATCTGCTTGGGATTTTTCTTCATGACCTTTGCCGCCTCTTCATAAGACATTTCTTCAAAATAGATCAAATGAACCGCAACACGCTTCTCCTCGGAAAGAGACAAAAGAGCGCTGTTTACTCTTTTCTTTTTTTCGTCTGAAAGCACGATCTCTTCCGGTGTTTGATCTTCCGACAAAGCCATATCCGCCTCATTAAGCTCCACAAAATCGATCACCTTGCGGTGCTTTATGTAATTTAAGGCACGGCTGCGGCCCAGCATAAACAGATAGGTCTTTAGTTTTACCTTAAAATTATACCGATTTTTATGGACCAAAAGATCCGAAAAGACATCGATCGCAATATCCTCGGCTGCGTGAATATCGTGCACGAAGCGGTCAATAAAGAAAACAAGCTTGTCGAAAAGCTCCTTCATCACTTCGTCAAAGGCACTCTCATCACCATCCAGGAAACGGCGGTAGCTACTTGCGCCGTTATCCATAAAATTCTCCTCCTAAAATTCGGGTCTGATAAAACCCTTTCACTTATTATACAATTAAGCCACTTAAAATTCCTTACAAAAAACAAAAAAAGACCGCAACTTTTTTAAGCCACAGCCCACATTCAAAATCATATTTCTTCTCGCGTGGGCAATTTGTCTGTAACCGCACCGAAAATCTTTTTTTCAAATACTATCACAAATATTGTAACATAAAAAGAAAAAAGCCGCAATCCTAAGATTACGGTTTTGGAAAAGGTCGTGCAAATTCGATACCTTTGAAAAATTTGACCTATGTGTTCGAACCGCTATTATGATATCAACGGCATAGCCGTTGTATATCATCAATTTCGAAAGAAATTGCATATCATCAAAGCAATGCTTTGTATATCATTATTGAGAAAGTTTTTTTAATACACACCTAAAGGTGTGATGAGATACAAGGGCGGTCTTACCGCCCTTAATGATATACACGCTAACGCGTGATAATATACCATTGCTTTCGCAATGGATAAAAAAATTCGACAAGTCGAAGCTTGTCGAATTTTTTGGCGCAGAGAGTGGGATTCGAACCCACGCGTGCTTTCGCACAAACTGATTTCGAGTC
>JAZUOK010000084.1:0-3044 GCA_045604665.1 Eubacteriales bacterium
GTACCCATCAGCACTTCTACTTCGGGATAGTTTTTACGAATGGTTTCCGCAAGTCCGTTCTCAACATCATTTCTTACTTCAACAGAAGTAAGAGTCAGACGGTTATCGCAGTAAACAGGGCTTTTGATACCGCTGGCCCAAGTAAAAGGTTCTTCGGGGCGGAAAAACACTGCCTTAATTTTAAGCAAATCTTTTGCAATCAACTTTTCCATTATCTTTCACCTCAATCTACAAATTCAGCAACACAACGATTGTACGCGGCAACAGGATCTGCTGCGGCAGTGATCGGTCGACCTACTACAATATAATCAGAGCCGATCTTCTTAGCTTCTGCCGGGGTCATAACTCGCTTCTGATCGCCGATATCTCCATCAGCAAAGCGAACGCCCGGTGTTACAGTCAAAAAGTCTTTTCCACAAGCATCATGAACCTTGCCAGCCTCCAAGGGAGAGCAAACAACGCCATCAAGGCCTGCAGATTTTGCATTCTTAGCATAATGCAAAACAACCTCATCAATAGGCTTCTCAATAAGTAGGTCTTTTTCCATGCTTTCTTGATCAGTAGAAGTAAGCTGAGTAACCGCAATCAAAAGAGGACGGGTACCGTCGGCACGGGTAAGACCTTCAATCGCAGCTTCCATCATACGAATGGTACCGCTTGCGTGAAGGTTACAAAGATCCACATCAAGCCCGGAAAGAACCGCCATGGATTTTTTCACGGTATTGGGAATATCGTGGGATTTCAGATCCAAAAAGATCTTATGACCTCTTCTCTTGATCTCCCTTACAATTTCAGGACCTTCTGCATAAAAAAGTTCCATACCGATCTTCACGAAGGGCTTCTTGCCCGTGAACTGATCCAAAAACTGAAAAACATCTTTGGCGCTTGCAAAATCACAAGCAATAATTACATCCTTTCCCAGTAACGGACACCTGCTATAATTTCACTCAAAGAATTAATTCCGTACTTTTCCATAACGGACGGAAGATTTGCAATAATATCTCTGCAAGCAAAGGGATCCACAAGATTTGCAGCGCCTACCTGAACAGCGGTAGCACCGGCAAGCATCATTTCGATCACATGTTCCGCAGAGGAAACACCTCCCATACCAACCACGGGAACAGAAACGGCATTAGCAACTTGATAAACCATACGAACGGCTACCGGGAAAATGGCACTGCCGGAAAAGCCGCCCATTTTGTTGGCAATAACTGGCTTTCTGTTTCTTAAATTGATTCGCATTCCGAGAAGTGTATTGATCAAGCTGATGCCGTCTGCACCGGCATTTTCACAAGCTGACGCAATAGAAACAATATCCGTTACATTGGGAGAAAGCTTGATAATGATCGGTTTCGTCGTAACCTTTTTTACTTCTCTGGTTACCTCAGCAGCCGCTTCGGGACTTGTTCCAAAGCTCATACCGCCGCCGTGAACATTGGGACAGCTGACATTGACCTCGATCCAGCCCACCTGTTCACATGCATCGATCCGCTTGCAAGTGTAAACATAATCTTCCACAGAAAAGCCGCTGACATTCGCCATTACTTTTTTATGAAAACATTTTTTAAGCTTCGGGAGCTCTTCCGAAATTACCTTTTCAACGCCGGGATTCTGAAGACCGACCGCATTGATCATACCGGAAGAACACTCGGCGATACGAGGGGTTGGATTACCGAAACCAGGGTCTTTTGTTGTACCTTTAAAAGAAAAGGTTCCTAAAACATTGATATCATAAAGCTCTGCAAATTCATAGCCGAATCCAAAGGTTCCGCTGGCAGGAATTACGGGATTGTCAAGCTTGATCCCACAGAGATCAACATTCATTTTTCCCATAAAATCTCCTCCTTCATCAGAACGGGGCCTTCTTTACATATCCGCTTGTTACCGGTGACCGTCTTGCAGGAGCAGCCCATACAAGCACCGAAACCGCATCCCATTCTCTCTTCAAAGCTAAGTTGCCCGGAAGTTTTGGAAACACTGAAAATTGCCTTAAGCATAGGCTCGGGACCGCAAGTATAAAAATGCGTATACGAAAGATCCTTCATCGCATCGGTAACAAAGCCTTTAAGACCGTAAGAACCGTCGACCGTGGTAACAAACACCTTGCAACCGATATCCTTAAACTCATTTTCATAAAAAATTTCGTTCTTGGTATTAAATCCAAGAATAACCGTAACCTGTTTTCCTTCCGAAATCAATTTCTTGGCAAGAAGAAACATGGGAGGAACACCGACACCGCCACCAAGAAGGAGTGGCTTTTCGCCGGAAAGAAGCGTATTATAACCGTTACCGAGACCGGTAAGAACATCCAGTGTTCCCTCTTTCATCCGACTCATTTGTTCTGTTCCAACACCAACCACCTTGTAAATAATGGTCACCGAAGTTTCATCCACATCACAAACAGAAATGGGGCGTCGAAGAAAATGACCGTCAAGCTTAATGTTAATAAACTGGCCGGGAGAGATGATCTCAGAAACATCTCCAACAAGGCGCATTCTGTATACACTATCTGTTAAGGGAATATTTTCCGCAATGGTAAAAAGTCCTTGTTTCATACAATCCTCTTATGCATCAATGGTGGAAATGGTAAGAGTGGTTTCTTCCAATACATCCAAAAGAACTCTTACAGTATCCAGTGCGGTAAAGATCGTGACATTGTTTTCAGTCGCAAAAGAACGGATCTGAGAGCCGTCATTCATTTGGTTGGAATCTCCGATATCACGGGTATTAATTACATAGGCAATATGTCCCTGACGAAGTGCTTCGGGAATTTCGCTGTTGCCGTCAGTAATCTTCTGAAGCACACGGGTACGGATTCCATTTTCCTTCAAGAATTTTGCAGTACCGGGAGTCGCTTCAATGTTAAAACCGAGATTATAGAATCTGCGGATCAAAGGAAGTGCCTCTTCCTTGTCTTTATCCGCAATGGTTGCGAAGACCGTACCGTAATTTTGAAGTCTGGTGCCGGCAGCCTGAAGCGCCTTATAAAGCGCACGGTTCAATTTATCATCGTAACCGATGGCTTCACCGGTGGATTTCATTTC
>JAZUOK010000085.1:0-4462 GCA_045604665.1 Eubacteriales bacterium
AGTCGGAAGTTTTCTTTGCTTACTTTCTTTTTCCAAAAGAAAGTAAGTCGCAGCCGATTTTATAAAGTTTTATTCTTCGGTGAAAGAGTCCTTACCAACTCCACACAAAGGACAGACAAAATCATCGGGAAGGTCTTCAAATTTGGTGTCGGGAGCAATGCCGTTATCGGGATCGCCCAAAGCTTCATCATAGGTCCAGCCGCATACATCACAAACATACTTTTTCATTTTCTTTTTTCTCCTTATATTTATATATTAGCAAAGTTCCTTTGCAAGGGCTTCTATTTGAGCACGGGATTCATCACTTAATGCAGAAAGAATTTTTACACCGTTTTCCGCGAAGGTAAGATTTTTGCTCTTTTCCAGCATACCCTTCATCACACGGGAAGCCGTAGGCGCCCAAGATCCGTTTTCCACAAAAGCTACCGTGCGGTTTGAATAGTTTCGCTCGGTCAGGTGGTGAATAAACTCCTTCATAAAGGGGAAAATGTCACCGTTGTAGGTAGTGGTTGCAAGAACAAGCCCCGAATAACGGAAGGCATCCTCCACCGCCTCGGCCATATCCTCTCTTGCAAGGTCACAGGTAACTACCTTCTTACAGCCGTTTTCCAAAAGTTTTTCGGCAAGAAGTTTTACGGCTTTTTCCGTATTTCCGTAAACGGAGGTGTAAGCAATAAGGACCCCCTCCTCTTCGGGGGTATAGGAAGACCAGATATTGTAAAGATTCAGGTAATACCCGAGGTTTTCCGTCAAAACCAGTCCGTGCAAGGGACAAATGATCTTGATCTCAAGCCCTGCCGCCTTTTTCAGAAGGGTCTGTACCTGTGCACCGTATTTTCCTACAATACCGATATAATATCTTCTCGCTTCGCAAGCCCAAGGCTCTTCTACATCCAGTGCACCGAATTTGCCAAAGCCGTCTGCGGAGAAAAGCACCTTGTCAAAGCTGTCGTAGCTGACCACAACCTCGGGCCAATGAACCATAGGCGCCGTCAGGAAGGTAAGGGTATGCCGGCCAAGATTTAAGGTGTCTCCTTCTCCTACCACTACACGGTTTTGCGCAAACGAAGCACCGTAGAAATTTTTCATCATATCAAAAGCCTTGGCAGAGGAAACCACCTTCGCTTCCGGATACTTCTGGCAAAAAGCCACGATTCCCGAAGAGTGATCGGGCTCCATGTGATGCACCACAAGATAGTCAGGGCATCTTTCCCCGATCTCTCCTGCGATCTTTTCCAGCCAAAGATTTTCAAACCCTGCGGAAACGGTATCCATTACCGCAATTTTTTCATCTACGATCACATAAGAATTATATGCCATACCGTTTGGCACAATGTACTGCCCCTCGAAAAGGTCGATCTTGTGATCGTTTACACCTACATAACGGATATCTTTTGTAATCACCATTTTTTCATACCTCTTTTTTATTTTTTGCGGAGAAAGGAGAGCTTTATGCTGTGCTCTGACTTTTCTCCGGGATTTAAGTATACAAGTCTGCCTTCCTTTCGCATTACATCTCGCCCGTCGGGATAGGCATTGCCCGGCTCAAGCCCCATGACATAATCTCTTTCACCCATCATTTTCCACTGGGTAAAGGAGGGAAGCTTTTCCGCGTCATACTCCATTTGAAGACCCAGACCGATCTCGGGATTTTCCAGTTTAATTTGCGCATTTTTTGCCATTTTGTGATAAAAGCACATTTCCTGATAGCCCTTTTGGGGCTTTTCTACCTCATTCCACTTTTCAAGCCCCGTTTTGGCGTGGTCATCTCTCGGCTTCGTTTCAAGAGAAGGAATGGAAAGCTTTGCCTTTTCCGATAAAACAGGATAGCCGATATTAAAATGGTAAAGGATCTGATAAGGCTCGGGTGACGGGCCCTTGTTTTCCACACAGTCGGTAATGGTTAAAGTGTTTCCAAAGGTAGGAACCCGGTATTTTCTTGTAAATACAAGGTTTCTTTCAAGAGCGGATACATCGCGCATCACCGCGCAAATCACGATCTCTTCCTCGTTTACCTCATAAGAGAATTTTTCTGCCGGAATGTGGGAAACGGTACCGTGAAGGCCTACCTCCTCCCCATCGTCCACGCAAGGCTCTCCTACACTTCTTAAGCCGCAAGTGGTCAAAAACCCTGCAGTGAAGGATTTTAAGAAGCCTGCACCCTTGGGATCAAAATACTGAGGGGCTACATAGCCGCAGTCCGTGAAAAAGCCGAAATTCACTCCGTCAAAATGAAGCCTTGAGAGATCGGCGCAGCGGTCCAGGGATACGGTAAAGGAAAGTCCCGCGCCACCTCTTACTTCCAAAAGGCGCATTCCATCCCCTCTTCCGCCCACAAGGCGCATCTCTTCTACACCGTATATTTGATTTTCACTTCCGATATATGGATTCATACATTTTCTCCTTTATTTTTTGCTTTTTTCCGTAAAATAACAGAAAGAAAAATACCTGCCAAGGGGAAAAGGGCACCCAGAAGCATTCCCACCTTCATTCCAAACTGCTCGGGAGAAAGAAGAATTTTTTCCGAAAAGGTCTGTGCAAAGGCGCTTTTCATCACAAGGTCCGTCACCAAGCCTACCAGCTGCGGTCCCACCGAGGCACCCAGATCTCCCCCCGAAGCCATAAGGGCGAAGATCACAACGCCCCCTTCGGGAAAACGGTCGGAAGAGATCAAAAGGCTCCCCGGCCAAAGCATGGAGGTGCAAAAGCCGCAAAAAGCGCAGGCAACAAGTCCGAAAAGGGGAATGGGCGTAAGGGCCGCAACGGCATAACAGCAAAAAGCACCGAAAAAGCCCAGGGTCAGCACTTTTGAAATATTCTTTCCGATTTTGCCGTAAAGGCTTCTGCCGAAGCCCAGCATGGCAGAAAAGAGCGCAACGCCGAACAGGTCGCCCCAAACTTTAGGGATCCCAAGGGATGCTTCCAGATACCCGGAAGCCCACTGCTCCATGGTGCATTCCGCCGCACCGCCGAAAAAGATGAGAAGAACGCAAAGCCATACGCCGCCTTTTTTCAAAAGAGAAAAGGCTCCTGTCCCCTTTTCATTTTCCGGCATCGGCGGAATTTCAGATGAAAAGAACAAAACAGAGGACACAAGGGGAAAGACCGTAAAGATCAGAGGAAGGATCTGCCAGTTTTTAGTGCCGAAAAGGGAAAGAAAACAGGTAATGATCGCTACCACAAATACCACACCCCAGGCAAATACCGAGTGCATTCGGCTCAATTCCCGTTCGGGATCGTCGGAAGGGATGGATGCAAAAACGGGATTAACGAGAACCTCACAAAGACCGCCTGCGGCGGCAAACAGCACCGTTCCCAAAAGAAGCCCCGTGTATACATTTGAGGGGAAGAAAAAGGGCCACAAGCCGTAGATCAAAAGGCCGGCTGCCGCAAAGCAGGGCATGGCACGAAGAGATTTTTGAATATCAAATAAATAGGAAAAGAAGGAAAAGATAAGGTCTACCCCAAGCTGTGTGCAGAAATTGACCAGCACAAGAAATCCGAGATGCGTAAAGGACACCCCGTAAAGATTCCGAAAGGTCATCATCAGAACAGGAGAAAGGGTGCTGACCACCGACAGGGTAATAAGAGAAAAATAGCAAGCGTATTTTAGTTTTTTCACAAAAGCCCAACCTCTTCCCCTTTACGGGTATAACAGTCCCTGAACTTGACAAGGTCATTGCCTTCAATGGTAATTTCGGGCATATTTTTTAGGACAAAGCCGGAAAAAGATACAAGACTTCCGCCTTTTACCGTAATACTCATATCGCCCGAATTAAAATCACGGAACTGAATACCGTGGGAATTTTCCACCACGATCTTAGAGTAAAAGCACTGACAGGCAGAAAAGATAAAGCCATGCCTTGCCCCCAATATACGAATGCCAACACCCTTATTAAAATCGGAGTGATTGAAGGTGCAGCCGATCACCGATCCGTGATCACTGTTGGGGGACTGATTTTCGCTGTTATCAATGAGAAAGCCCTCTGTATTCCCGTCAAAGGAGCAGCCGGAAAACACATTGTTGCCGCCGTTGTTGATACAGCCGTAGAAGTTGCGGTTGGCACAAACATTGGTAAATTTATGAAATTCACTGAGATACGGGATCCAGATCCCCACTCCGCAAAAGGTGATACGCACATCGCTCACCACCGAGGAGTGCTCTAAATTTACACCCGTGTCGGCAAAGTAAAGACCGCCGCCGGTAAAATTGGTAATATGAAGGCCGTGAAGAAAGGCGTGGCGCGGCTGGGGCGCACCGTCTTTTTTCGATGCGGTGCCTACAAAGGAAACACCGTGCCGCTTGCCGAGAGATGTGGGCCTCTCAAAAGGCTCTGCCGAGCCGGTAAGTGAAAGATCCGAAATTCTGCAAAAAGCAGAAAGAGAAACCGCCGCCCCTTCTTCCACAAAAGGACAAAGCACAAGACGACTCCCCTCTCCAAGGCCGAGAAGGGTCGTTTTC
>JAZUOK010000086.1:0-4963 GCA_045604665.1 Eubacteriales bacterium
CAAAAGATCCTCACCGAAGAAATCGACCTCAAGATATTTTGCCCAGACTGACATGAACGACATCACTCCCGGAGCTATCAGCTTACCAAACGGAGTTTTGCTCGCATATTCCTCATCGGTATGAAGGGGAATGTTGTCATATTCATAGGCGAAAGCCATCATTTTCTCTTTTTGGATCACCACAGGATCCGTTTTCACCGTCATACCAAGCTCAAGTTCATCAAAATACATTCTGTTTCCTCTAAAAATATTCTGCAAAAGGTTTATAAATTAATACGATTATTCCCGTCTTTTTCTATCATAACACAGAGAAAAAGGGATCGCAAACAAATGTCTGCAATCCCAGATTTTACTGTTTTTCAAACATCTCTTCCTTGCAAATGATATGTTTGCTGTAGGTCTCGGGCGTGTAAACCACAAAGCGAAAATCTGCCTTTGAGGGGGTATATTCTCCGTTTTCCGGCTGCACATCCCCCCGATACATCAGAAGGGTGTAAGAAAAGTCCTCGCGAAACGCCACCTCTTCAAAACAAAGGCGATAGAAGGTGTAATTGAACTTTTTCATGGAATCGCTGTAGGAAACAGGGATATATCGGCTTTCCCCATCACCATTTTCCCGAAGGACAAAGGTATAGCCCTTCTCCCCTTTTCCGGGAGAAAACACCCTCCGATTTACTCTGGCAGTCAGCTGAAAATTATCCGCCTTTTCCAGATACACGGGAAAGGACACCACTACGCCGTTTTCCGCATCCTCTCCCGTATCGGAATGGATCCTGAGAACCTGACGGGTCTCCCCGGGGTAAATTTTTGCCGCTCGATCATTTAAAAGAACCGTTTCCTCAAATGAACTGCCGGAAGAGGCGAAAATGCGAAACAGGATCAAAACCCAAACGATCACACTGATCACGCCAAGGCCCACATTGATAATACGGGTCACGGGCCACTTGGGCTGGCTTTCATCCCAATCGTATCCGTCAATTCCTTCGTCATTGACATGACTTTTCTTTGCAAACAAAGAAAGTGAATATTTTCTCACCTTTTTCTCCTTGTAAGAAAGAAGCGGCAAAAGCCGCTTCTTTTTTGTTTATTTGCCTGCTGCTACGATCACAGCAAAGTCAGCACTCTTCAGTGCTGCGCCGCCGATCAGACCGCCGTCAATATTGGGCATGGAAAGAAGCTCTGCGCAGTTCTTTGCGTTCATGCTTCCGCCGTACTGAATGGTAGTCTCTTCTGCAGTTTCGGCATCGTAAAGGTCTTTGATCAAAGAGCGAATGAAGGCACAAACCTCTTCTGCCTGCTCCTTAGTAGCAGTCAGACCGGTACCGATCGCCCATACAGGCTCGTAAGCGATTACGATATTTGCCATTTCTTCACGGGTAAGATCCTTCAGACCAAGCTTAATCTGACGGTCGATCACCTTCTCGGTAACACCGCCTTCTCTCTCTTCGCGGGTTTCACCAACGCAAAGGATCACTTTCAGTCCTTTTGCAATGGCAGCACGGGTGCGAAGGTTTACGGTTTCGTCAGTCTCGCCGAAATACTGTCTTCTCTCGGAGTGACCGATGATCACATACTCACAGCCTGCTTCGATCAGCATATCCGCGCTGATCTCACCGGTGAAAGCGCCGGATTCTGCCCAGTGGCAGTTCTGTGCGCCAAGCTTAATATTCGTTCCTTCGATTGCCTTCTTTGCAAAGAAAAGATCCACAAAAGGAGGGCAAATTACCACTTCACAAGAAGCACCCTTGATCTGGGCGATCTCTGCAGCAAGACTTGCCGCCTCGGAAGGGGTCTTGTTCATTTTCCAGTTACCTGCAATAATCGTCTTTCTCATCATATCCTCCTTATCTGTCTTCAAGACAAGCAATACCGGGAAGCTCTTTGCCTTCTAAAAATTCAAGGCTGGCACCGCCTCCGGTGGAAATGTGAGTGATCTTATCGGCAAAGCCAAGCTTTTCGATGGCTGCAGTGGAGTCGCCGCCGCCTACAATGGAGGTAGCAGAGCTCTTGGCAACTGCTTCTGCAACTGCACGGGTACCTGCAGCGTAGTTTTCAAATTCGGAAACGCCCATCGGTCCGTTCCAGATTACAGTCTTTGCATCTTTTACAGCGTCTGCATAAAGCTCGATGGTCTTGGGACCGATATCCATACCCATAAAGCCGTCGGGAACTTCGTTGGATGCGCAGATTACACTCTCTGCATCGTTGTCAAAGGATTTGCCACACTTGTTATCAACGGGAAGAAGGAATTTAACACCCTTCTCTTCTGCCTTTTTCACAAGGTCAAGAGCAAGCTCCATTCTGTCGTCTTCGCAAAGGGAAGTACCGATCTTGCCACCCTGTGCTTTTACGAAGGTGTACGCCATAGCACCGCCGATAATGATGGTATCAACCTTTTCGATCAGGTTGGTGATTACAGCGATCTTATCGGAAACCTTTGCACCGCCGAGGATTGCAACAAAGGGATGCTCGGGCTTCTCGAGAGCGCCGCCCATGATGGTGATCTCCTTGTCAATAAGGAAACCGCAAACAGCAGGAATATAGTGGGAAATACCCTCGGTAGAAGCGTGTGCACGGTGTGCGGTACCGAAAGCATCGTTTACAAAAATATCTGCGTAGGAAGCAAGTGCTTCAGCAAAATCAGCACCGTTCTTCTCTTCTCTTGCATCGAAACGAACATTCTCCAAAAGAACAGCTTCGCCTTCCTTCAGCGCTGCAACCTTTTTCTTTGCATCCTCACCGATGATATCGGTAGCGAAGGTTACCTTACCGCCGAGATACTCGTTGAGTCTGTCTGCAACGGGAGCCAGAGTGAGTTTCTTCTGATCCCCTGCAGCCTTTGCAAGGTATTCAGCCTTTGCAGCAGCCTGCTCTTCTGCAGGAAGCTTTTCTACAGCCTTCTTTTCTTTCTTGGTCAGACCAAAGCCCTCGGTAAAAATGTTGTGGGGCTTACCCATGTGGGAAGCGAGAATTACCTTTGCTCCGTTATCCAAAAGGTACTGAATGGTAGGAATGGCAGCTGCAATTCTCTTGTCACTGGTGATCACACCGTCTTTCATCGGTACATTAAAATCGCAACGGACAAATACTTTCTTGCCGCGAACTTCAATGTCTTTTACTGACTTCTTGTTCATAATAGTTCCCTTTCTATATACATAAAAATCTACCTTATTAATATAACACAGAAAAAATAAAGTAGCAACCCTTTCCGATGAAATTCACGAAAAAGATACATGATATCGGCTGTATTTCACTTCAAAAAATCATATTCGTAATGGCAAAATGGCAATGGCTAAAAAACAAAAGCAGGGCTCACTTCATAAAAAAAGAAACCGAAGTAAACTTCGGTTTCTTTTTTGTTTTGACTTACCAATTTATGAGTGGAAGGGGTTCTCCGATTTCAGTGCTACCAGCACCGGAACCGGGGATTACGGAAGTCATCAAAGCTTCCTCTACATCAAACTCAATTTTGCACACTTCGGGTGCTTCATAATATTTCTGCATTTCTCTGCACCTCCTATTATGCTTTTTCTACCGTCGGCAGATTTTTAGCAGCCTGGATATAGATCAGAGCCGCTTTTGCAAGATCGGTTTGTTCAGCTACAAAGTGCTGGTGGGCAAGTGCATCACCGTAATCTACAAAATCAACAACAGTAGTGTGGGATTCACCATCGACGATTTCGATCTTAACAGGAATTCCTTCGTTCATTGACTTGATAGAAACAAAGAATTCAACAGCAACACTGGTAGTAGAATCTCCAAAATAAGAAATGTTGCAAAGATCATGTTTGACAAGATCTACGCCGCCTACACTGATCTTAACATTTTCTATGGTCTGTCCTTCGGTAAGATTTACATAGTAACGGAAACCGAGAGCATCGCTCATGATCAATTGTCTGCCGCCAAAAGCATTTTTATCAACCTCGACGGGCTCATCAACTGTATTCAGTTCGTTTTCGTTAAAATTAAGCTCGTAAGTAAGACCATTCTCATTCTGGGAGACTACATCAACAAAGTTTACGATTGCTTTGTAGATCAGCTGCTCATCTTCTGTCAACTCTGCGGATACTGCACCCATGAGAGCAAGCTCATAAATAGATTTATTTGCTCTGGAAGGAAGTCTACCCATAAAGGTAATGGTCTTATCAAAGTCCTTAATACCGATACCGTAAACGGTTAGAACATTGCCTTCAACTTTAGAAACAACAGTCTTGCTATTTGCGTGGGCAGTAATGTTCTTATAGTGTGCACTAATATCAGTTCCTTCAGGGAAGATGTAACTAACAGCTACACGGTCAGAAAGGAGAAGTTGAACATTAATATCTCCGGGAAGAGTAGACTTACCGGTTACAACACCGTCAGCAACTTCGACTGCACCGTCAGCTTCTTCATTTGCAGTAGCAGCAACAAGAGCATCGTTAAGTTCTGCAGGAGCAGTTACATAAGTCCAGCCATCTCTCCAGTGATCTGCCTGATTCAGAGTAAAGTTACCTGCGGTAACTACTACATCTACAGGATCGGGGGTTTGTTCAGCAACAGACTCAGGAATATTAATAAACAGATCAAGTGTAGCATTGTGCTTCAAGGTAACAACTGCGCCATCTGCAATCTCAAGCTCGTGAACTGCAGTATCAGGCTTACCACACTTATAGAATGTAAAGCCGTTATTAATAGTAATACCGTTGATCGTAGCTTTTACTTTACCACCCTCTAAAATAGGCTTTTGGTTGTTACCGATGTAAAGATTGATTGCATTAACTTCGAGATTGTTGATGGTGCTGGTAATATCCTTTACAGAATAATATCTATCACCAAGGTAAGAGTTTTTATTAAAGAGAGCATGGTCAATGGTATTTACAATGTCAGTGGTTTCAACGATACCGTAACCACCAGCCTCGTTCTTACCGTATACATTGTTCTGATTGTAAGTCACATCGGGCTGATTGTAGCTACCACCGTAGAA
>JAZUOK010000087.1:0-8084 GCA_045604665.1 Eubacteriales bacterium
CTTGTCTTCCTAAGCCCGCTTGGCCTCCGACTTCGCCCCGCCTGTGGTCCTGCACGAAGACGACCACGCCGCCATCTATTTCTCCTCCGGCACCACCGGCTTCCCCAAGGCCATCCTGCATAACCACAGAGCGTTGGTCCACGCATGCTTAGTGGAGCAGAAACACCACGGGCAGAGCCGGGACGACGTATTCCTGTGCATCCACCCTGTACCACACCGGCGCGAAAATGCACTGGTTCGGCTCCCTACTGTCCG
This sequence comes from Eubacteriales bacterium, assembly GCA_045604665.1. GTDB lineage: Bacteria > Bacillota > Clostridia > Oscillospirales > SIG627 > RGIG5579. The sequence goes on from JAZUOK010000087.1 coordinate 256, forward strand.
GTTCCAAAGCAGTGCTGCTGCGGGGCGTAAAGCCTGAGTGGATTCTCCGGGCGGTAACGGAAGAAAAATGCACCATTGTTTGGCTTCTTGTTCCGTGGGCGCAGGATATGCTCGATGCCATTGAAGGCGGCAAGATATGTCTTTCCGATTACCTTTTGGATCAGTGGAGACTGATGCATATCGGCGCACAGCCCGTGCCGCCCAGCCTCATTCATCGCTGGAAGAAGGTGTTTCCCGATCATCAGTACGATACCAACTACGGCCTTTCCGAGTCCATCGGACCCGGTTGTGTTCACCTTGGCATGGAAAATATCCACAAGGTGGGTGCCATCGGTAAGCCCGGCTATCTTTGGGAAACCAAGATCATCGGTACGGACGGAAACGAGGTTTCCCCCGGTGATGTGGGCGAGCTTTGCGTAAAAGGCCCCGGTGTGATGCAGTGCTATTACAAAAACCCCGAAGCTACCGAAGAGGTGCTGAAGGACGGCTGGCTCCACACGGGAGATATGGCAAAGACGGATGAAGACGGCTTTATCTATCTGGTTGACCGAAAGAAGGATGTAATCATCACCGGCGGCGAAAACCTCTATCCCGTACAGATCGAGGACTTCCTCCGCGCAAACGATAAGATCAAGGATGTAGCGGTGATCGGTCTTCCCGATGCCAGACTGGGCGAAATCGCCGCGGCCATCGTGGAATTGAAGGAAGGGGTAAATGCCACGAAAGAAGAGATTGATGCCTTCTGCGAGGCGCTTCCTCGCTACAAGCGTCCTAAAGTTATCATTTTTGATAAGGTACCTCGCAATCCCACCGGCAAGATCGAAAAGCCGGTACTCCGCGAGAAATACTGTAAGGGCAGTCTTGTAGAAGCACAGATCAACAGCTGATTTTGAAGGAAGGATAATTATGACAGCACAAGTTTTTACGACGGTTTTGGTCGCTTTGTTTTTTGCTTTGATGATTCTTGTGGGCTTTTTGTGCAGGAAAAGTGCCGCTGATGTTGACGGATTTGTTTTGGGCGGACGAAATGTAGGCCCCTGGCTTACTGCTTTTGCTTACGGAACCAGCTACTTTTCCGCGGTCATTTTTGTAGGCTATGCAGGGCAGTTTGGATGGAACTTCGGTGTTTCCTCTACCTGGATCGGCCTTGGAAATGCCTTTATCGGCTCTCTTCTTGCCTGGGTCATTTTAGGCAGAAGAACCAGAATTATGACTCAGCACTTAAATTCCAAGACCATGCCCGATTTTTTCCAGAAGCGTTACGATTCGGAGAAACTGAAGATCGCGGCGAGCATCATCGTATTCATCTTCCTGATTCCTTATACCGCTTCTTTATACAACGGACTTTCCAGTCTTTTTGCCATTGCATTTGATGTGCCTTACTGGGCTTGCATTGTGGTAATGGCGTGTCTGACGGGTCTTTATGTGATCTTCGGCGGATATATGGCAACCGCCATCAACGATTTTATTCAGGGACTGATTATGCTCTTTGGAATCGTAGCGGTGATCGCAGCTGCTCTTTCCCAAAACGGCGGTCTTTCCGATTCTCTTTCTCTTCTTGCGGAAAAGAGCGGATGGGAGTATACCTCTCTCTTCGGACCGGATCCTGTTTTCCTTGTAGTGGTGGTATTTCTTACCTCTCTCGGCACTTGGGGACTTCCGCAGATGGTTGGTAAATTCTATGCCATCAAGGGAGAAGGAGCCATTAAAAAGGGCACGGTCATTTCTACCGTTTTTGCCATTGTTGTGGCAGGCGGATGCTACTTTTTGGGAGGATTCGGCAGACTGTTTGTTACCCCTGAAAGCGTAGCGGAAAAAGGCTTTGATTCCATTATCCCTACGATGCTTTCCGGTCTTAGCCCTTACATCATCGGTGTGGTGATCGTTCTGGTGCTTTCCGCTTCCATGTCGACGCTTTCCTCCCTTGTTCTGACCTCTTCCTCTACCTTGACCCTTGATGTGCTTTTCCCTGCCGGAAAGAAGGAAGTGAAGGAAAACAAGAAGATTTTTACCATGCGTCTTTTCATTGTGTTCTTTATTGTGCTTTCCGCCGTGATCGCCATTTTGAAGGATACCGTCTGGTCCGATTTTATATTTATCGCACAGATGATGGGCGTTTCCTGGGGTGCTTTGGCAGGATCCTTTTTGGCTCCCTTCCTTTACGGACTTTACTGGAAAAAGACCACCCGTGTCGCTGTCTGGACATCCTTTTTCTTTGGTGTGGGAATGATGTGCGTGCAGCTTCTTGTTTCCATGAAGTATTTGACCTTTGGCGGCATTTTCGCCTTTATTTTCCGCAATTCTCTTTACTCTGGTGTTGTTGCAATGCTGGGTGGACTTATTTTGGTTCCCGTTGTGAGCCTTCTTACACAGAAAACCGTTCCTTCGGGTACCCGAGAGATGTTTTCCTGCTATGAAAGAAAAATTACCGTTGCTGTGAAAAAGGCCCTTGGAGATAAATAAAGAAAAAAGTGGAATTTTGCAAGAAAGGTGTAAGCCTTTCTTGCTTTTTTTTCAAAGAGGATGTATAATAGGAACATCTTTTTACAAAATTGGATTTTGAGGTATTTTGTATGAAAAAATTGATGCTTGGAAACGAGGCGGTTGCCCGCGGTCTTTACGAGGCAGGCTGTTCCTTTGTTTCCAGTTACCCCGGTACTCCCAGTACGGAGATCACCGAAAGTGTTGCAAAATTTAAGGAAGTTTACGCAGAGTGGGCGCCCAATGAAAAGGTAGCGATGGAATCCGCCTTTGGTGCATGCCTTGCCGGCAAGAGAAGCTTTTGCGGTATGAAGCATGTAGGTCTGAATGTGGCGGCTGACCCTCTCTTTACCATTTCCTATACCGGTGTGAATGCCGGTATGATCATCGGCGTTGCGGACGATGCGGGAATGCACTCCTCTCAGAATGAGCAGGATTCCCGTCACTATGCCCGTGCCGCAAAGATCCCGATGCTTGAGCCCAGTGATTCCGCGGAGGCCATTTTATTTACCAAAAAGGCCTATGAGATCAGTGAGAAGTTCGATACGCCCGTTCTTCTGAAAATGTGCACCCGTGTTTCCCACTCCCAGAGCGTTGTGGAGGAAGGGGAAAGAGTTGAGTGCGAAAAGCTTTATGAGAAAAATCCTCAGAAGTACATTATGATGCCCGGCAATGCCCGTCTGCGCCATCCGGTTGTAGAAGAGAGAACCCGTAAGCTTGTTTCTTTTGCGGAAACCGATGAGATCAACCGCGTGGAAGAAGGAAAAGAGAATAAAATCGGCTTTATCACTTCCTCTACCTCCTATCAGTATGTGAAGGAAGTGTTCGGCGATAAGTACCCTGTGATGAAACTCGGTATGATCTGGCCTCTTCCCGAAGAGAAGATCCTGTCCTTTGCAAAAAAGGTGGAAAAGATCTATGTGGTAGAAGAGCTTGACGGCTTTGTGGAAGAGCATGTGCGCGGTCTCGGCCTTGATGTGGTAGGAAAATCCCTTTTCGGTCTGATCGGCGAATTTAGCCAGAACAGCATTGCAGAGAAAATGGGAGATGAGGTTCCCGAAGGCGTAAAACTGGAGGAAACCATCCCCCCAAGACCCCCTGTTATGTGTGCAGGCTGTCCTCACAGAGGTCTCTTTTATACCCTCGTAAAGAATAAGCTTACCGTTCTCGGTGATATCGGCTGCTACACTCTGGGTGCCGTTCCGCCTCTTTCCGCTTTGGATTCCACCATTTGTATGGGTGCATCCGTTTCCGGTCTTCACGGCTTTGTGAAGGCAGGGGGAGAAAAGGACGGAAAACGCGCCGTTGGTGTGATCGGTGATTCTACCTTTATGCATTCCGGTATGACAGGCCTTGTGAATATGGCATACAATGATTCCTGCGGCACGGTCATTATCGTGGATAACTCCATTACCGGTATGACCGGACACCAGCAGAATCCCACCACCGGTATGAACTTAAAGGGCGATCCTGCAGCCAAGGTGGATCTTGAGGCCCTTTGCCATGCCTGCGGTATTGAAAGAGTGCGCGTGGTAGATCCTTACGATCTTGCCGAAACGGAAAAGGTTGTATTGGAAGAGGTAGCGCAGGACGCGCCTTCCGTGATCATTTCCCGTAGACCCTGCGCCCTTTTAAAGAGCGTGAAGCACCCCGGACCCATTTCGGTGAACCAGGAAAAATGCAAGAGCTGTAAGGCTTGTATGAAGATCGGCTGTCCTGCTATCAGCATGAAGGACAAAAAGGCCGTGATCGATAACACCCTTTGCACCGGCTGCGGCGTTTGCACCCAGCTTTGCAAATTCGGTGCGCTGTGAGAAGGGAGAGGGATATGAAAACAAAGAATATTATGATCGTCGGTGTGGGCGGACAGGGAAGCCTTTTGGCATCCAAGCTTTTGGGCAGACTGCTTCTCACCCGAGGATATGACATTAAGGTATCGGAAGTACACGGAATGAGCCAGCGCGGCGGTAGCGTTGTTACCTATGTGCGCTTCGGTGAAAAGGTATATTCTCCCGTGATCGATAAGGGCGAGGCGGATTTTATCGTTTCCTTTGAGCTTCTGGAAGCGGCTCGCTGGACCGAATACCTGAAAAAAGACGGCAAGATCATTGTGAACACCCAAAAGATCAATCCGATGCCCGTGATTATCGGTGCGGCTGAATACCCCGAAAATCTGGAACAGAAGATTCGGGACAAGGGAATCTCGCTGGAAGCCTTTGACGCCCTTTCCCTTGCAGAGAAGGCAGGCAGTGCCAAGGCAGTGAATATTGCTCTGATGGGAAGGCTTTCCCGTTTCTTTGATTTTTCCGAGGAAGAGTGGATGCGTGCCATTGAAGAGAGCGTACCCCCGAAATTCTTGGATTTGAACAAAAAGGCATTTCTCCTTGGAAGAGGTGCTTAAAAGAGCAAAGAAGATCCCGAGTAACAACTCGGGATCTTTTTTTTATTTTTCTTTTGCTGATTTCAGGTAATTTTCCACATCTGTTTTGCAGGAGGCGTTGATCTCTTCAAGGCCCTTGCCAACAAGCGCCATGGTGCGATCGTAGGAGTAATTTGCTTCTTTGTTTTCAAACTCGGTCAGGCCGAAGGCTTTGATCCAGTCAACCTTTTTATCCAAAGGAATGACGGTATATTGGTCAAAGGAGCTGTTCACGGGATTGGAACGCTTTGTAAGACCCCGACCCATACACCAGGTGGGGAGAATGTCCACCCCGGTGATCAGAACCTTTCCGTCGTCGTATTTGGAGGCGGTCACAGTGAAAAAGAGTCCGTCCTCTGTGTGGCCGTTGTCGTTACAGGTTTCGCCGTGCTCCAAGCGGTGCTGATCGGTGGTACGGTCTGCCACATCGGGCCAGTCGCATCCGGCAAAGTGCCAGGAATCCTGATAGCAGTGGGGAGAGTTTGCCTTGGTGCCTCCTGCCATATGCTCGATCTGCTGACCGGAAAAGAGGTTTCCGAAGGAGTACAGGCAGATGGTTTTATGGGTGCCGTCAGAGCTTGTGATAAAATCCAGCGGCTGGATCTTGTGAGGGTGACCGCCTATGATCACATCCACGCCCAGATCGCACATTTTTTGCGCGATGGCCTTTTGGGTATCGTTTGGTGTGAGGGAATACTCCTCGCCCCAATGAAGGTACAGATAAATAAGCTCTGCTCCGTTTTCACGCATTTTAAGGATCTGTGGCTTGATATCCTCATAAAAGGCTTCTGTATTATTCTGGCTGAAGCCGTTGGTATTCCAAGCACCGCTGTAGGTGTAATTGATCATACCGATCTTGATTCCATTGATCTCCTTGATCAAAAAGCGCTCTTCGGCTTCTGTCATACGGCTTCCCGTATAGTCCATACCGTATTCCTTCAAGGTCTCCATGGTTTTTTTAATACCCGGAATGCCACCGTCGGAAATGTGGTTGTTGGCGGTAAGACCCAAATCGTATCCGCAGTTTTTCAAGGCCTCCACAATGGTAGCAGGCACCTTGAAGGGAAGGGCGGTATAGGTGCCGTCCACACTGACGGAAAATTCAGCGTTGACCACTGCATAGTCTGCCGCCGCTGTATAGGGCTGCAGAAGGGCAAAGGAGGGATTGAAATCATATTTTTTCGTTTCTTTGTTGTAGGAGGCTTTCAAAACGGTATTGTGAATGAGAACATCCCCTGAACTGCCCACGGTGGCGGTGGCGATCACCCGGGGCAATTTCACTTCTTCTTCGGTTACGGTCTCTTCCGATTTTTCCTCGGTCAGGGGCTGTGTTTCTTCTGTTTTTTTCGGTGTTTCGGAAAATTTTTCATTTCCTACAAAATTTCCGATGGCAAAAAATACGCCTACCGCGATCAAAACCAGTGCGATGATAATGAAAAGGGCAAAAAGACGGATCTTTCGCTTTCCGTTTTTTTGTTGTGTTTCTTGAGGCATAAAAAGCGTCCTTCCTTACAATTCTTTCTTCCAATATAGTACAAATAAAAAGCTTCGTCAACCAAAATTCCAAAAAGAAAAAAATAAAATATAAATAAATGAAAAAAATGTTGCAAAAATAATCTAATAATGGTAGAATTTTTACAGTAAAACATTGGAGGTTTTCCTTGGATTTTTCAGAAAAGATTCGATTTTTGAGAAAAAAGAATAAACTTTCCCAAGCGGAGCTTGGAAAAAAGGTAGGCGTCTCCAACCGTGCCGTTTCCAAATGGGAGACCGGCGAGAGCTTTCCCTCTACCGACACCCTTCTTTCTATTGCCACGGTGTTCGGTGTGACCTTGGATTTCTTTTTGAAAAACGATGAAAAGCAGGTCAGAAAAAAAGAGGTGGAGTCGGGTATGGAGTCTCTTCGGGAACTGTATAAGATCGGAAGAGGACCTTCCAGCTCTCACACCATGGGTCCCTCGAAGGCGGCAACACTGTTTCGCGAGCGTTTTCCCGATGCCACCCTTTACAAGGCAGTTCTTTGCGGCTCCCTTGCCAAAACGGGAAAGGGCCACCGCACGGACTACTGTATCCGCGAGGCCTTTTATCCTGTGGAGACCCAGATTGAATTTGATATCAAGACCATGGAGCTTTACCACCCCAACACCTTAAAGCTGTCTGCCTTTCGCCACGGCAAGCGAATCGGCTTCTGGGAGGCGTACAGTGTAGGCGGCGGCAGCGTTGTGATCAAGGGTGAGCCTGTATATAAGCCGGAAAGAATCTATCCTCATAATTCCTTTGAAGAGATTTCGGCATATTGCAGAAATCACTCCATTCGCCTTTGGCAATATGTGGAGAGATTTGAAGGAAAAGAGATCTGGGAGTATTTGCGTACCATCTGGCATCAGATGCTTTCCTCCATGCAGGAAGGTTTGAATGCAGAAGGGGAGCTGTTCGGCGGTCTCGGGGTACAGAGAAAAGCAAAGTTTCTTTTTAACCAAAGGCACATCGACGAAAATGCCGAAACAAAGGAAAACAGACTGGTTTGCTCCTATGCATTTGCGGTGAGTGAACAGAATGCCGCCTGCGGTACCATTGTGACGGCACCTACCTGCGGCTCCTGCGGTATTTTGCCTTCCGTGTTAAAATATGTCAGCGATAAGAGGGGCTTTGATGAAGTTCAGATTCTGCGTGCCTTGGCTACGGCAGGGCTGATGGGAAATCTCATCAAGACAAATGCCTCCATCAGCGGTGCGGAATGCGGCTGTCAGGCAGAGGTGGGCAGTGCTTGTGCCATGGCTTCTGCAGGGCTTGGTGAAATTTATGAAATGACCTTGGATCAGATCGAGTATGCGGCAGAGGTTGCCTTGGAGCATCATTTAGGGCTTACCTGTGACCCCATTCGCGGTCTTGTGCAGATTCCCTGTATTGAGCGAAATGCCGTTGCGGC
>JAZUOK010000088.1:0-5848 GCA_045604665.1 Eubacteriales bacterium
ATATGTTTTGCGGTTCTCGAGGAACCGGAAAGACTACTTGTGCAAAAATATTGGCAAAAGCTGTCAATTGCGAAAATCCCATCAACGGTGAGCCCTGTAATCAGTGTCCTTCTTGTGTTGCCATCAACGAAGAGAGAGTTCTTGATGTTGTGGAAATGGATGCCGCCAGTAACAACGGTGTTGATCATATCAGAAGACTTTGTGATGAAGTGCAATTCTTACCCTCCGAGGTTAAAAAGAGAGTATATATCATTGACGAGGTCCATATGCTTTCTACCAGTGCCTTTAACGCACTTTTGAAAACCATTGAGGAACCCCCGTCTCATGTTCTCTTTATTTTAGCCACAACCGAGATCAATGATATTCCTGCAACGATCATGTCCAGATGTCAGCGTTTTGATTTTAAGCGCATTACATCCGATGTTATCACGGATCGTTTAATGGAAATTTCCACGAATGAAAATATTCCTCTTGAGCGCGATGCTGCCGCAATCATTGCTCGTCTTTCCGACGGTGCAATGAGAGATGCACTAAGCCTTCTGGAGGCTTGCCAAGGACACAGCGGTAATATTACAGCAGATCGCATTCAGAACATTCTCGGCCTTTGTAACAGAGAGCTTGTAATCGATCTTCTATCTGCTATCACAAAACAAGATGCAAGAAAATGTCTTGCCTTGGTATCTGGCATTTATGATAAAATGAGCGATTTCAAGGAAGCGATCGGGGATCTGATCTCTCTTTATCGTGATCTTCTTGTGATAAAAACCGTGCCTGATTACAAGGATTTCATCGAGTGCTATGAGAATGAACTTGATTCCTTGATCAAAATATCACAGAAAGTAACTACCGAGGTTGTTTTATATCAGATTAAAGAATTGGAATCCTTTTACATTTCTTATGATCGCATTGCTACAGGGAAAAAATCTTCTGCAGAAATTTTGATGATTCGCCTTTGCAATGAATCGCTTTCTGTTGATAATGAAGCGATTTTAGCCAGACTTTCTAAATTGGAGTCAGGAACTTTGATCCCTTCGCAGAATAAGGCGCCGGTAAAAAAAGAACCTGTAAAAGTAAATAGTACTGTGAACGCAGAAAAGGCAAGCGATGAAAAGAATAAGGTTTCACCTATCACCGCTCCGAAGTTTGATGGAAGCTTAAAGATCAAAAATCTTTTGCAAAACATTCCGTACATCAAGCCTTGGCTCGGTCAGATTTCGTTTGATTCTGATGGAGAAAAGCTCATTGTTTACGCTTCCCCGTTTGTAAAGGGCCTTTTACTTTCATCTGATGCAAGAGATTCTATTTTGGAATGTGCAAAAAAGATCGATCCCAATTTTACAGATGTTCAGTTTTTGGACGAACAGAAAAACATTACACAATCAAAGAATGATTTTGAAGGATTATAAAGGAGAAAAATATGAAAGCAAGATTGCCGCAAGGAATGGGGAAGGGTCCCTCCAATCAAAAAGATATGCTCCGTCAGGTACAGAAGATGCAGCAGGATATGGTTGCTCTTCAAGAGGAGCTTGAAAATCGCGAATATGATATTGCCGCAGGCGGTGGCGTCTGCAAAGTGAAGATCAACGGTAAAAAAGAGGTTCTTTCAATCGAGCTTGATCCTGCCATTGTAGATCCCGATGATATTGAAACACTGCAGGATATTCTTGTTGCCGGTGTCAATGAGGCGATTAAACGAGTAGAAGAGACAGCTGGCTCTGAAATGTCAAAGATTACCGGTGGTCTGAATATCCCGGGAATTTTATAAAATGGTAGGCTTTACACCTGCGCTCGAGAATCTCATCGAGCACTTTCGGCTTTTGCCCGGTGTCGGCTATAAGTCTGCCGTGAGAATGGCCTTTAATATTCTGGAAATGCCGGAAGACAAGGCAAAATCCTTTGCTGAGGCGATTTTACTGTCAAAAGAAAAAATTCAAAAATGTAAGATTTGCCAGGACATCAGTGAAACAGATATTTGTGCACTCTGTTCCGATCCTACAAGGGACAGAAGTGTTATTTGTGTAGTTGAAAGCTCCAAAGATGTACTTGCGATTGAGAAGATCAATGATTACCGTGGGCTTTTTCATGTGCTCGGTGGTTTGATCAATCCTATTGAAGGCGTTGGTCCGGATGATATCAGCATTAAGGAGCTTGTGGCAAGACTTGGGGATGAAGAACTTCGCGAGATCATTGTTGCAACAAACCCAAGCATTGAAGGCGAGGCTACTGCGATGTATTTAAGCCGTCTGATCAAACCTTTCGGCATCAAAACAACGCGGCTTGCTTACGGCTTACCGGCAGGCGGAGAGCTTGAATATGCAGATGAATTAACGCTCTTCAAAGCTTTGGAAGGAAGAAGAGAAATATAAAAAACAGCAGGGAATAATCCCTGCTGTTTTTTACTCTGCAGTTGTGAGATGTTCGGATCGCTTGAAAAGGATCGAGATGCACCAAAGAGCGCAAAGTCCCACAATTGTAAAAATGATTCTTGCAATAAAGTGAGCGGGTCCTGAGAAAATCCAGGAAACAATATCAAAATTGAAAAGTCCGATGCTTCCCCAGTTAATACCGCCGATGATAAGAAGTGCAAGAGCGATTCTATCTAACATGATATCAACCTCTTAGGTTTCAAATTAGGATATAAAAAGAGATCATATATCCTTGTAGATATTATGACCTCTTTTTTGTATTTTAAGATGGAAATTTTAACCTATGAAGCAATTGCAGTTTCGGGAATTTCCTCTGTTACTTGTATTTTTTCAGAAGTAACCGTTTCACTTTCATCTTTTTTCGGCTTTTCTTTTGAAGAAATGGAAAAGTTACCCAATAAGATGTCAGAAGAAATTCTGGACGAGGTCATTCCGGGTTCGTTTAGCTTATTTCCACAGGATTTTTTGTTTTTTGAAACACTGCCGATAGTAGCAGAGATGCTGAGTTTATAATCTTCAATAGGTAATTTAGTATTTACCTTTACATCGCCGATCCAAATGTCAAACATATTGCTTTGCTCGGCGTGTTTCGGAATCTTTGCAGAGATATTACCGAATTTTGTGCTAACAGAACAGCTGGCATAAATGTTGTTTTTCAGTCTGATATCCGTAAAATTACCTGTGATTTTAAATTTTGCTTTTTCATTTTTTGAATTTTCCACCTCTACATTACCAATGGTAGAAGTGATATTAACCTCCGGCGCAGAAACACCGTCTAACTTGACATCACCGACTGAAGAGGAAATTTCAATTTTATCCAACTCAATTTTTGAGGGGACATAAATCGTTATCTTTTTCGCGGCATTTATACGATTTCCGGTTGCGAAAATATGACGCAGACCACGAAAAGAAAAGCCGTTTTCACCGATGTAAAGACCGAAAATTCCCACGGGATCGGTTTCTTTCACAATCAAAGTGTCACCGACGATGGTATAGGAAATATTGTTTGTATTGGTGTTTTTAAAATCGATGCCGTTCTTTTTATCGCTTTTGCAAAGCGTTACATCACCGACAAAAGAGGAAACATCAATTCGAGAATATTCTTTTTTGGAGAGCTTTTTTACAAAGTTGGACTCTGGTGATTTTGAAAGAATATCATCGTTTTCTACAAAAATGGATTCTATGGTTGATGCTTTTTTCTCGAAATCAAAAATCTTAACGCCATTAATTTTTGCAACAAGTGAAAAGATCAATGAAATAAGAAGTCCGGTGCAGAACAAAATGAGTGCTGTGATCAGTAGGGAACGGGTTGTTCTTTTCATCGGATACCTCCGTAAATGCAAGACATAAGCTTTTTCCAATTACTGACAAAAAACTTGGTGATTTTTTTCAAAATTCGTGGCGTAATACCAAAAATGAATTCATAACTTACTGCTGAAATTGCGGTAACAAGTGCAAAAAGAACCGTCCCGAGTCCCAATTCGATCAGCGCAATTGTCACATGATCAAACAGTACTAAAAATCCGTATACAAGCTCAAGTACACCTAAAACGATCAAACCGATCATTAAAATAAAAATTAAAACCGCAAAGAGAATAATAACAGCTGCCACGAGAGCATAGGCAGAAATGCAAAGCCCGAGGATCGTAATTAAAATCGGAGAAAGGATAATAGACAAAATTATAGAAAGACACAAAAAACTGCTTTTTGGTAAATGAAGCGCAGAAAACAGACGGGCGAAGATGCCGTTTTGTTTGTTTATGGGTTTTTCTTCAAACTTTTCCGCAGGAATTTCCGCTTCTTCCTCCTCAATCAGTACTTTTTCTTTTTCTTCTTCGATTTCTCCACTCAAGTTGTTTTCGTCTATGTTTAAAGCTGCGGTGTTAAATTTACTAGCCTTTTCAAGGGTTTCTTCTTTGGCATGCTCAATTTCTTCCGGAGTGAATCCGTTATCTTCATCAATAGGTTCCAGAACGATTTCTTGAACAGGCTTTTTTCTGTTTTCAACAACAACTTTTTCCCCGTAGAGTGTTTTCATTTCTTTGTTTTCAAAGGAATGAATGATCTCAGATCCCTTGGAAGAGGTGATAGGCTTTGAAAAAATCAGATCAAAATCTTCACTCTCATCAATGGGCGGAGCAACAGAAACATTTTCATCGGTGGGCCGAATGAAATCAAATTTTATATTTTTTGCAAGAACAGACACATCTCCAAAACTTTGAATCAGCTTTTCTTCGTCTTCCGGAGAGGTGGCTTCTAAAAGTTTTGATTCATAAAATTGGATAACGGCATTTGCGTCGGAATCCGATAAGAAATCAAGATGTTGTCTTAATTTTTGTAAAAACTCGCTTTTTTGCATTTTCACACCACACAATCAATAGGTAATATAGTTATTATGACATATTTTAAAAGAAAAATCAACCATAAGAAAATATAGAGCGTGATTTTAATTTTTATTGCTTTCTGAAGGGTTGTGTGATAAAATAATATAAATATGTTTTTTAGGTGAATTTATGAAAAAAATTGTAATTGTACCGGACTCCTTTAAAGGCACGATCTCTTCTCAGAAAGCTTGCGAAATTATTTCCTCTGCGGCCCATGCAGTCTCTTCTTCGATTGAAGCTGTTGTATTTCCGATTGCTGACGGGGGAGAAGGTACTATCGATGCGATCGGTGCAAAGCATGTTTCTGCAAAAGTTTCAGATGCTCTTTTTCGTTCCATTGAATCCTATTGGGGCGATTTTGGCGAGGCGGCAGTGATCGAATTGGCAACAGTCTGCGGATTGCCGATGCTGAAAGATCCAAATCCGATGCTTACCTCAACCTACGGTTTTGGTGAGCTGATTAAAGATGCACTGGATTGTGGGAAGAGAAAAATCATTTTGGCTTTAGGCGGCAGTTCAACCAATGACTTGGGATGCGGCATGGCGGCGGCTCTCGGTGCAAAGTTTTATAAAGAAAACGGAGAAGTGTTTGTTCCTACCGGCGGTACGCTGAAGGAAATTTACAAAATTGATCTTTCTGATTTTGATCCTCGCGTGAAAGACACCGAGTTTTTAACCATGTGCGATGTTTCTAATCCTCTCTATGGAGAAAATGGTGCTGCTTATGTTTTCGCACCTCAAAAAGGCGCGACAGACGATATGCTTTCTTTGCTTGATGACGGGCTTCGTTATGCATCGGACCTGATTGAAAAGGCTACCGGTGTCTCTGTTTCAAATTTGCACGGCGGCGGCGCAGCAGGTGGCCTCGGTGCCGGTTCTGTTGCTTTTTTATCTTCAAAGCTTAAGAGCGGGATCGATATTGTCCTTGATCTTTGTAGCTTTGATTCTGCTATGAAAGGCGCCGATCTTGTAATAACCGGTGAAGGGAGGATAGACAAGCAGACATTTATGGGGAAGGTGCCTGCCGGAGTAGCTGAG
>JAZUOK010000089.1:0-4343 GCA_045604665.1 Eubacteriales bacterium
ATAAAAACGGTCTTCAATTTCCTTTTCATCGGTAAGAGCGAGGAGTTCTTTTTTTGTATTTTCATCGAAACAGGGTTCGTTGCACCATTGCAAATATTTTTCTTTGTAAGTTGACATAGAGACCTCCTTGTTATTGTTTCTTTGATTATAACCTTTTTTTTCCATTTGGTCAACGGGAAATATGAGTTTTTTTGAAAAGGAGTCTATGCTTGACAAAATTTAAAAAACAGGTATAATTGCTATGAAGAAATTGAAAGGAGATGGTAGTAGCTTTTATGGATACGGACAGTCATAGTTGTAAATGCATTAAAAAAGTTTCTATTTATCAGACAAATACAATAGGTTTTTCTGTTCGGCGTGGTCTATCCTTTTATATTCGGGGATAGGAAATGCCCTTTTTCTTTGCAATGAAAAAAATAAATTTGCCTGAAATAGAAAGGATTTAAATAGAAAATGAATTTGGTAGGCCCCCTATTATTACAGTTTGCACTTATCTTTTTGAACGCGGTCTTTGCTATGGCAGAGATTGCCGTTATCAGCATGAGCGAGGTAAAGCTTGCAAAGCTTTCGGAACAGGGAAACCGCAAAGCAAAAAAGCTTCTAAAGCTGAAAAGCGACCCTGCAAAATTTTTAGCGACCATTCAGGTTGCCATTACCTTAGCAGGCTTTTTAGGCTCTGCATTTGCTGCGGATAACTTTTCGGAATATCTGGTAGACTTTTTCTACCGCTTTTTCCCAAAAGCGGATTATGCCTTGCTCGATAGCATCGCAGTGATCCTGATCACCTTGATCCTCTCTTATTTTTCTCTGATCCTTGGCGAGCTTGTGCCCAAGAGAGTTGCTATGAGAAAAACGGAGGGAGTGGCGCTGGGTCTTTCGGGCACCGTTTTTTCGGTTGCCAAAATCTTTGCTCCCATTGTTTGGTTTTTGACCCTTTCCACCAATGCGGTATTGCGCCTTCTGGGGATTGATCCCGGTGAAGAGGAGGAAGAGGTGAGCGAGGAGGATATCCGTATGATGGCGGAAGCCAGTGCGGAAATGGGTATCATTGAAAAAGAAGAAAGAGAAATGATCGAGAATATTTTCGAGTTTGACGATGTAACGGTCGGAGAGATCGCCGTTCACCGTACCGATGTTTCTCTTTTGTGGATGGAAGAAAGTGACGAGGAATGGGCAAAGACCATTTCCTCCAGCCGCTTTACCTGGTATCCTGTTTGTGACGGGACCATTGATAACATTGTTGGTATTTTGGATACCAAAGACTATTTCCGCCTTGAGAATAAAACGCGGAAAAAGATCATGGAAAAAGCTATTCGCTCTCCCTACTTTATTCCCGAAGGAGCAAAAGCGGATGTTACTTTGCGCAATATGCAAAAGAACAGAGTATCCTTCGGCATCGTTCTGGATGAATATGCAGGCTTTTCCGGCATTATTTCCATTAAAGATCTGATCGAAAGGATCGTCGGTGATATGCTGGATGAGGATGAAGAAACAGACGGAACGGAAGAAGAGATCCATCAGATCGGTGAGAGGACCTGGCGCGTGAACGGCAATGTTTCCCTTGTGCTTTTGTCTAAAACCCTTGAAACGGAATTTCCCGATGATTATGAAACCGTCAGCGGTTTTGTTCTCGGTCTTTACGGTGAGGTTCCGGAGGATGGCACCTCCTTCCAGGTGGAATATGAAGGAATTGAGATCAAAGTGAGCGATGTCCGCGAGCACCGTGCAGTCAGTATGATCTTCACCTTGCCCGAAAAAGAAGTAGAAGAAGAGGAAGAATAATGAAAAAGAGACACAGTTTTGTGTCTCTTTTTTTGCAACATTACATCTTTTGGATCATATAATGAAACGAATACAAGTCAAAGGAGGATTTTATGGAATCGAATAAGGAACTGATCGATCAGATCATCGCTTTCGACGACGAAACCTTGAAAAATACTTTGGGTAGTGTTGCACGGAATATGGGAATCGACCCCAACCTGGCGGCGGTCTATCTTTCGGATATGGGAAAGATCCGTCAGGCGGTTCAGAACCTTACCGATGAGGATTTAAATCGGGTCAAGGAAAGTCTCGGAGAAGAGACCGTTGGGGATATTATTCAAAACATCCGACAAGAAATTGAGAAAAGGTAAATGGATAGCTTTTCCGATAAATTAAAAACGGTACTTTCCGATCCGGAAAGTATGGCTAAAATTACCGAAATTGCCAAAGGCTTTGCCGCAAGGGAACAAAAAGAGAACGCCGGGAATGATGAAAACAGGGATCAAGAGGGAAAGAAAGCTGGAGTCGATCCTGTAATGGAGCTTGTCCGCTCTCCGGCCATTGCGGAGGCACTTCGCCTTTTGGGAAACGGAAGCCGCGAGAGGGTCAATCTTCTTCTTGCCATGCGTCCTTTTGTGAAAGATAACAAAAAGGAAAAGCTGGATAAGATCATCAGCACCATGAGAACCCTCGATCTGATCACTTCAACACAGAAGCTTTTGTAGAAAGTGGGGCAAAATGTATTCAGGTACTTTAAGAAAACAAGGCTTTGTTCCGGATCCTTCCGCTTTTCAGTATGCCAAGGAAAGAGAGGAATACATTCGCCTTTTAAAGGAGAGGGAGGAAAAGCCGTCCCCTTTACCCGTTCAAACAGAAAACGGGCTTTTTAAGGAAGAGCCCAAAAGCCTTATAAATCTTTTGGAAATGATCTCTCCCGAGGATTCTGCACTTGTTTCTTTGATTATTTTTCTTCTTTGCGACAATACGGAAAACGATGTGGTACTGCTCGGTATCCTTTTGTATGTGCTGTTATCCAAATAAAAAAATCCTTTGCCCTCGGGCAAAGTATTTTTCCATATAAATGAGTATGGCTCTGACAAAGCCACCTGCTTTTTTTAGTGCTTGTGGGTCGTTTTTATTTTCCTTGATAAAAACCAACCTTGCGGTAAACCTTGGAAATGGTTTTTCTTGCAATGTAAGATGCTTTTTCAGTGCCTTCCTTAAGGATCTCATCAAGATATCCTTTTTCTTTGGTAAGCCTTCCAAATTCTTCCTGCAGGGGAGCGAGGGCATCGGCACAAGCTTCGCCTACCGCAAGCTTGAAATCACCGTAGCCTTTTCCTTCAAAATCCTTTTCGATTTCTTCGGCACTCTTTCCGGTCAGGCAGGAGTAGATGTTTACAAGGTTGTAAATGCCGGGGCGTTCGGGGTCACAAGCGATTCTTGCTTCTGAGTCGGTCACTGCACGCTTGAATTTGCGGATGATATCGTCTTTGGAATCCAAAAGGAAGATAGAGGCATTGGCATTGGGATCGGATTTTGACATTTTTCTTTCCGGCTCTGCTAAGGACATAATCCTTGCACTGGATTTTAAAATATATGCTTCGGGCACGGTAAAGGTGGGAGAGTATGCACCGTTGAAACGGCAAGCAATATCACGGGCAAGCTCAATATGCTGCTTCTGATCGCTTCCCACGGGAACCAGATCTGCCTGATACAGAAGAATATCTGCTGCCATCAAAACGGGATAGGTGAAAAGTCCTGCGTTGATGTTATCTGCGTGTTTTTGGCTCTTATCCTTAAACTGCGTCATACGGGAAAGCTCGCCGAACATGGTGTTGCAGCCCAAAACCCAGGAGAGCTGTGTGTGTTCGGGCACATGGCTCTGAAGGAAGAAGGCGGCTTTTTTGGGGTCGATGCCGCTTGCCAGATAAAGGGCAAGGGTATCCAGACTCTTCTTTCTTAAAACCGCAGGCTCCTGGCGAACGGTGATGGCGTGCAGGTCAGCCACACAGTAAATGCATTCAAATTCATCCTGAAGTTCAGCCCAGTTTTTCAGTGCACCCAGGTAATTGCCGAGGGTCAGGTTTCCCGAAGGCTGAACTGCAGAAAATATTCTCTTTTTGTTTTCGGTTTGTTCCATAACGATTCCTTTCAAAGGGTTCATCAAAAAGTGAAACTATGATAACACATTTTTTGTATGATTTCAAGAAGGAAGATGATTTTTCTCAAAAGCGGCTTTTAATTCTGCGGCTACTTGATAAAATGCCGCCGCGTTTCCTTTCAAAATCTTGCGATCGTAGGTCAAAAGACCGTTGGTCTCTTCCTCCACATCGGAAAGCTGAGTTAGGACGGTTGCACACAGCCCCTTTTCTACCAGAGGCAATACTTCTTTTTTGTAAAGGGCAAGGACTGCCTTTTCCCACATGGTTTTATCTTTGAAAAAGCGATAGCCGTATTCGCCCTTTTCCACGAAACTGTGGTTTTTGATCTTGCAGGCGTATCCGCCGAATTCCGATAAGACAAGGGGGCGGTGCTTTGGTGAGGAAAGCTTTAATTTTTTAAAGTAGATGTGGTGGCTG
>JAZUOK010000090.1:0-3241 GCA_045604665.1 Eubacteriales bacterium
AAAAAGAAGCCCACCCAAAGGGCAGGCTTCGTAAATTCTGCAAAACGAGATTAACGTTTGGAAAACTGAAAATGCCGAACCGAATCCGGACTTTTTTTTCGTTTTGCGCCGGATTTCGGCTCAACAAAGCCATTTTCAGTAAAGAACAAATCACCTAATTTTTGCTGAAAAGCGCGTTTGATGCCTTTTTGATACCTACGGAAGGCTTTGCTGTAAAATTATTTTTGCAAACCTATTGACAAATATCTATATAACAGCATATAATACACATAGACAAATATCTATAGGAGATGTTTATTTGAACGAAAGAAAAACTGCACTTGTATTCAAAGCATTTTGTGACGAAAACCGAATCCGCATATTGAATATGCTTAAAAACGGTGAAAAATGCGCATGCAAGCTTCTTGATGAACTTAATGTTACCCAGCCGACTTTGTCCCACCACATGAAAATCCTCTGTGATTCCGGAATAGTTGTTGGAAGAAAAGAAGGCAAATGGATGCATTACTCCATTTCCGAAGAAGGAGTAAAGATTGCAAAAGAATACCTCAAAGAGCTTACACCCGTAGCTTGCGAATGTGAAACCAAGTCGTGCTGTGAAAAGTAAGGATTACAAATCCTTTCCCGCACGGCTTCCTTTAAGGCTTATATATAGATACATTTGAATATATTTATATTTGAAAGGAGATTTTTATGGAAACACTAAAAACTGCATGGAATTTCTTTCAAACAGAAATCCTCGGAATGAGTTGGCTTAACCGACTCATAGGAACAATTCTGAATTCCTGCGGGATAGATACCGCAAGCAGAATTGGCGGCAGTATTCAATTTTTCATCTACGACACAATCAAAATCATGGTACTGCTCGGCGTTTTGATTTTGATTATATCGTATATCCAAAGCTACTTCCCTCCGGAAAGAACCAAGAAAATACTTGGCAGATTTCATGGCATAGGAGCAAACATTATCGCTGCATTACTTGGTACAGTAACGCCGTTCTGCTCCTGTTCGTCAATTCCCCTTTTTATCGGCTTTACAAGTGCAGGGCTTCCTCTCGGTGTTACATTCTCATTTCTTATTTCTTCCCCAATGGTCGATCTCGGCAGTCTTGTTTTGCTTATGAGCATTTTCGGTTGGAAGGTCGCCCTTATTTACGTAGTTTTAGGACTTGTGATTGCCGTTGCCGGCGGTACATTTATCGAAAAACTGCATCTTGAAAATCAAGTTGAAGAATATATCCGCAATGGTCGTTCTCTTGATATTCAGCATGAAGAGCCGCATTTCAAAGACCGTATTAAATATGCTTGGGAACAGGTTGTTTCCACCGCAAAAAAAGTTGCTCCATACGTTCTTGTAGGTGTGGGTATCGGTGCTGTTATTCACAACTGGATTCCCGAAAATATTATTGTAAAGGTGCTTGGCGGCAACAATCCTTTCGGCGTTATTTTGGCAACCGTTGCCGGTGTCCCGATGTATGCAGATATTTTCGGCACCATTCCCATTGCGGAAGCTCTGCTTGCCAAAGGTGCATTGCTCGGTGTTGTTCTTTCTTTCATGATGAGTGTCACAACCCTTTCTCTGTCTTCTATGATTATGCTCCGCAAGGCGGTAAAACCTAAATTGCTCGGCATATTTGTTGCCGTCTGCGTAACCGGCATTATCCTTGTCGGTTATTTTTTCAACTTTATACAGCCATTTATTATATAAACAACGGGAGGTATTACTATGGCATTATTTAATTTTATTAAAAAGAAAGACAAAACAGTTCCATTGCCGCAGGAAAAAAAATACAATTATGAAATCCACAGCATCAAAGTGCTCGGAGCAGGCTGTGCAACCTGCCACAGACAATTGGAAAATGTAAAAGAAGCTTTAAACAATATGGGGATTATCATAGAACCCGAATACATAACCGATTTTGAAAAAATTATGAATTACGGCGTTATGACTATGCCCGCAATCGTTATAAACAAAAAGGTTGTTTCCGCGGGAAAAGTTCTTAATCCTGCAGAAATAGAAAAAATTATAAAAAAGGAGATTTCTGAAAATGAGAATGCTTGAAGAATTTTACCCCGAATTCACAGAAAAACTTGATGAGATCGACACCCTCTATAAGCAGAAGAGAAGCATCGATGAAAAGACCTATCAGTTCATTTGTTTTGCACTTTCAATAAAAGCGCGTTCCAAACCCTGTGTGCTCAAACATTTCAAGGGTGCTCTCGATGCCGGTGCAACCGTTGAGGAACTTACCTATATACTCGCGCTTACCATGCGTGAAGCCGCCGGGGCCGATGACTGCTGGACTCACGATGTAATCGGCGATTGGAAAGAAATTATTAAAGGTAATATAAAATGTTCCTGCAAAAATTAAATTATGTTTTTGTGCTGCCGCCTTCTTTTTTGAAGGCGGATTTTTGTATAAAAAAGAACCCCACCGAATGGTGAGGTTCTGAAAATGTTCTGAATAACGGATTAACGTTTGGAGAACTGAGGTGCACGACGTGCTTTTTTGAGACCGTATTTTTTACGTTCTTTCATTCTCGGGTCACGAGTAAGGAGACCTGCTTTTTTGAGGGTAGGTCTGAGTTCTTCGTTGTACTGAAGAAGTGCGCGGGAAAGGCCGTGACGGATTGCGCCTGCCTGGCCGGTTACGCCGCCGCCTGCAACGGTGCAGACGATATCGAAAGCGCCAACGGTTTCGGTGAGTTCCATGGGCTGACGAACGATGAGTTTGAGGGTATCAAGGCCGAAATAATCGTCGATGTCGCGGCCGTTGATGGTGATTGCGCCGGTTCCGTTAGGATAAACGCGAACACGAGCTACAGAGCTTTTTCTTCTACCGGTACCGTAGAAGTAAGGGTTAGAATCATACATGGTTTACGTCCTCCTTCCGAATCATTTTACCCAAGCTTCGGGAGCCTGAGCCTGGTGTTTGTGGTTTGCGCCAACATAGATGTGGCAACGGGTAAGGCTTTTTGCGCCAACGCTGTTGTGGGGAAGCATGCCTTTAACAGCAAGTTTCATTGCGAAAGCGGGGTTTTTAGCCATAAGGGTTTTGTAGTTAACTTCTTTGAGGTGACCTACATAACCGGTGTGGTGATAATATTTTTTCTGGATGAGTTTGTTACCGGTGAGAACTGCTTTTTCAGCGTTGATGATTACAACGTAATCGCCGCAGTCAGCATGGGCAGCAAAATCAACTTTATGTTTGCCGCGAAGAAGAACAGCAGCCTGTGCAGCA
>JAZUOK010000091.1:0-2619 GCA_045604665.1 Eubacteriales bacterium
GTTCACCGTTTGGTTGCTGAGGTGATTGATGAGCTTGGTATTGAAGGCAAAACCATCGGTGTTGCTCCTGTTGGCTGCTCTGTAATGGCGTATGATTATTTCAACTGCGATATGATCGAGGCCGCACACGGAAGAGCACCTGCGGTTGCTACCGGTGTAAAGCGCGCTGACCCTGATAATCACATCGTATTTACCTATCAGGGTGACGGTGATCTTGCTTCGATCGGTATGGCGGAAACGGTTCATTCTGCCGCCAGAAATGAGAATATCACCATCATCTTTATTAACAATGCAATTTACGGTATGACCGGTGGTCAGATGGCGCCCACCTCTCTTCCCGGACAGGTTACTCAAACCTCTCCCTACGGTAGAGATACCAATGCTTGCGGCTTTCCCATCCGCGTTTGCGAAATGCTTTCTGAGCTTGACGGTCCCGAGTATCTTGAGCGTGTTACCGTTAATAATGTGAAGAATATCAGAAATGCGAAGAAAGCAATTAAAAAGGCTTTCCAGAACCAGATCGATAAAAAAGGATTTTCCCTCGTTGAAGTTCTTTCCAGTTGTCCTACCAACTGGGGTATGACTCCTCAGAAGGCCCTTGAGTGGATCGATGAGAAAATGATTCCTTATTATCCTCTCGGCGTTTATAAGGATCGCAGTGCGAAGGAGGAAAACAAATGAGTACAAAACAGTTTTTGCTTTCCGGATTCGGTGGACAGGGAATCCTCTTCACCGGTAAAATGCTTGCTTACAAGGGCATGCTTGAAAACAAAGAAGTAAGCTGGCTTCCTTCCTACGGCCCTGAAATGAGAGGCGGCACTGCCAGCTGCAGTGTGATCGTCAGCGATGAACCTGTAGGTTCTCCCATTGTTTCTAACCCTGATATTCTTGTTGCTATGAACTTGCCTTCCTTGGATAAGTTTGAAAACAGTGTTGTTCCCGGTGGTATGATCTTTTACGATTCCTCCTTGGTAGAAAGAAAAGTTCAGCGTACCGATGTGAAGGTTTATCCTGTTCCTGCAACAAAACTTGCCGGTGAGAACGGCTTTCCCACGCTGGCAAATATGATTTTGATGGGCAAAATTTTCAAGGTTTTGGAAGAATATGAAGAAGATGCAATGAGAAATACGCTAACTAAGGTTATTTCCGCCAAGCGCGCTGATATGATCGATGTCAACTTAAAAGCGATGAATCTTGGTGCTTCTTTTGAATAAAAAGTATTGACAAATTCAAAATCCTTGTGTTATAATTCTAAAAACTTATTTTAAATGCGATGAAGGAATTATCCATCTTGCGTATCTTCTTTCAGAGAACTGTCGGTTGGTGCAAGACAGCAAGAAGTGTAAGATTGAGTCTCATTCTGGAGCAGAGCACTGAATTTCAGTAAGTGTCTCCGGCTTGTCCCGTTATCAAGACAAAGGGTTTGTTAGAACTCTATTAAGTGGCTTATATAAGCAAACAGGGTGGTACCACGGATATTATTTCGTCCCTGAGGAATTTTCCTCAGGGACTTTTGTTTTGAAAGGATTTTTTTATGAAACAGATCAGAATTTACGACACGACACTTTGTTCTGAAAAAGAGGTTTTTGGCTTTAAGGAAAAGCTCGAGATTGTCAGACATCTTGATAAGCTTTTTGTTGATGTGATCGAAATTCCCGAAATTGAAGATGTCAGAGCAGATTGCCTTTTTGTCAGAACTGCTTCTTCCTTCGTGAAAAACAGTGTTTTGTCTGTTGCTGCAGGTATTGCCGCTGAAAGCATCGATAATGCGATTTCCGCTTTGAGCGGTACAAAAAATGGAAGGATTCGTATTGAATTGCCCCTTTCTCCCGTTGGCATGGAATATCTTGCAAAGAGAAAGCCTGATAAAATGCTTCTTTGGATCGAAGAAGCGGTCAAAAAGGCAAAAGAAAAGGTTTCTGATGTTGAATTTTGTGCTGTTGACGCTACAAGAGCAGAAGAGGATTTCCTTTTGAAAGCATTGGAGATCGCTGTTTTGGCAGGTGCTACTTCTGTTTCTTTGTGTGACAGTGCGGATGAAATGCTTCCCGATGATTTTGTTGCATTTGTGAAGAAATTTACTGAAAAGCTTGATGTTCCCGTGGGTGTAAAGTGTGTTAATACCAACGGAATGGCGGCTGCCGCTTCCGTTCTTTGTGTTCGTAGCTGTGCTTCTTTTGTAAAAGTCGATGTAGAAGGCAAAGTTGCTCCCATCACTTCTTTTGCGGCAATGCTGAAAAACTGTGGTAATCGATATGGCTTTACTGCAAATATTAAACAAACCGAACTGTTTCGTATTATCAAGCAGATCTCTTGGGTGACGACCAATGCGAAAGATGAAAAGTCTGTTATGACCGTTTCTGCTAACGACGAAAATAACATTTATTTGGATGCAAATGATGATCAAGCAGCTGTGATTTCAGCGGTTACAAAGCTCGGTTACGATCTTTCTGAGGATGACCAGAAGAATGTTTACGAAGAGTTCATTCGCGTCGCTACTAAAAAGAAGGTCGGAAGCAAGGACTTGGATGCGATCGTTGCCAGTGTTGCACTTCAGGTTCCTGCAACCTTTAAATTGATTCATTATGTGATCAATAACGGTAATATTATTTCTGCGAG
>JAZUOK010000092.1:0-6754 GCA_045604665.1 Eubacteriales bacterium
TATGCAGAATGAATGGGCCGGCGCTCAGGCCTTCTCCTCCTTTGATACATATTTTGCTCCCTTCGTAAAGGTTGACAATCTCTCCTACAGAGAGGTTAAAAAGTGCATCGAATCCTTTATATTCGGTGTAAACACTCCCTCACGTTGGGGTACACAGGCTCCCTTCTCAAACATCACTCTTGACTGGACAGTACCTGCTGACCTTGCCTGCAAGCCTGCAATCGTAGGCGGCAAGCCTCAGGACTTCACCTACGGTGACTGTAAGAAGGAAATGGATATGGTCAACCGTGCCTTCATCGAAATCATGATCGAGGGCGATGCCAATGGCAGAGGCTTCCAGTATCCCATTCCCACCTACTCCATTACCCGTGATTTTGACTGGTCCGAGACCGAAAACAACAAGCTTCTCTTTGAGATGACTTCTAAATACGGCACTCCTTATTTCTCTAACTATGTGAACAGCGATATGGAACCCTCCGATGTTCGTTCCATGTGCTGCCGTCTCCGTCTGGACCTGAGAGAACTCAGAAAGAAATCCGGTGGATTCTTCGGTTCCGGCGAAAGCACCGGTTCTGTGGGCGTTGTTACCATCAATATGCCCCGTATCGCTTACCTTGCAGAAAACAAGGAAGACTTCTACAAGAGACTTGATCACATGATGGATATTGCTGCTCGCAGCCTTAAGATCAAGCGTACCATTATTACAAAGCTTCTGGATGAGGGCCTTTATCCTTATACCAAGAGATACCTCGGCACCTTCAACAACCACTTCTCTACCATCGGTCTTGTCGGTATGAACGAAGCAGGTCTCAATGCCAAGTGGATCAAAAAGGATATGACTCATAAGGAAACCCAGGAATTTACCAAGGAAGTGCTCAACCACATGCGTGAGCGTCTCTCCGACTATCAGGAAAAATACGGTGACCTTTACAACCTGGAGGCAACTCCTGCAGAGTCCACTGCATTCCGCCTTGCAAAACACGACCGCAAGAGATACCCCGATATCATCTGTGCTTCCGAGGGTGAAACTCCTTACTACACCAATTCTTCTCACCTTCCCGTTGGCTATACCGACGATATTTTCTCTGCACTGGATATTCAGGATGAACTGCAGACCCTTTATACCTCCGGTACCGTATTCCACTCCTTTATCGGTGAAAAGCTTCCCGATTGGAAGGCTGCTGCATCCATCATCCGTAAGATCGCAGAGAACTACCGCCTGCCTTATTACACCCTGTCTCCCACTTACTCTGTATGTAAAGAGCACGGCTATATCGCAGGAGAAAAGTACACCTGTCCCAAGTGCGGCAAGGAGACTGAAGTTTACAGCCGTATTACCGGTTATTACCGTCCCGTAAAGAACTGGAACGACGGTAAGAGCCAGGAATACAAGGAAAGAAAGACCTACGACATTCTCAACTCTAAATTGACTCATACCGGTCCCAAGGCTGTAGAAGAGGCTGCAGAGGCAGATGGCGGCACCTTCCTTGCTGACGGCGTATATCTCTTTGCTTCCGCTACTTGTCCCAACTGTAAGATCGCAACACAGCTTCTTGACAAGGCGAATATTTCCTTTAACAAGGTTCTTGCTCAGGAAAATGTAGCACTTACCGAAGGACTTGGCATCAAGCAGGCACCTACCTTGGTTACTGTAAAAGACGGCAAAGCTGAAAAGTTTGTTTCCGTTCCCGGTGTTAAAAAATTCATTCAGTCCGTTCAGTAAAATTAAGGGCGGGGCATTGCCCCGCCTGAGTTTTTTAAGAGGTATAGAAAATGTATGATATTGTAATTGTAGGTGCCGGCCCTGCAGGTCTTACCGCCGCTATTTACGCAAGAAGAGCCAACAAAACCGTACTCCTTTTGGATAAGGGGGCTTTCGGCGGTCAGATCACCTTTTCTCCCAAGGTGGAAAATTATCCCGGATTTGTTTCCGCCAGCGGAACAGAGCTTGCAGATGCCTTTGTGGACCAGGTGCTTTCTCAGGGCGCAGATGTGGAAGTGGAAAATGCTGTCGGTATTAAGGACCTTGGCGATAAAAAGGTGGTTATTACCGAAGAGGGCAGCGAATATGAATGCGGCGCAGTGATTCTTGCCCTGGGTGCGAGACACCGTCATTTGGGCCTTGAAAACGAAGAAAAATTTATCGGAGAGGGCATCTCCTTCTGTGCAGTTTGCGACGGTGCATTTTATCAGAACAAAACCGTAGCGCTCATCGGCGGCGGTAATTCGGCACTGCAAGAGGCGATCCTTCTTTCCGAAACCTGCGAAAAGGTATATGTGATTCAGAACCTTGATTTTCTCACCGGAGAAAAAAGACTGGAAGAGATCCTGAGAAGCAGAGGAAATGTGGAGATCATCTGCGGCACGGTGGTATCTGCCATTGCCGATGGAGATTCCTTCCACGCCATTACCTTGAAAAAGACCGCAACCGGAGAAGAAAGAGAGCTTGCGGTAGCAGGAATGTTTGTTGCCATTGGTCTTGTTCCCGAAAATGGTGATTTTGAAGAATTTGCAACCCTTGATCAGGCAGGATATTTTGATTCCGATGAAGATTGTCTTACCAAAACAAAGGGGATTTTTGTGGCAGGCGACTGCCGCCGCAAGGGAGTCCGTCAGGTGACCACCGCAACCGCAGACGGCGCAACCGCAGCAGTAGCAGCTTGTCGCTACCTGGATACTTTATAAAAAAAGCCCGAAAGGGCTTTTTTTTATGAAAAGGATTCCTTTTTTAAATTTTTACCCAAGACTATTGTATTTTTCCGTTTTTTGCGGTAAAATGTTCTGTACGAAAAAATTCTTGCATCTAAGATGTGTTTCATATAACAAAGCAGAGAAGGAGCGACAATGAAAGATTCATCCTCTTTGAATAAAAAGAAAACAGAAGAAAAAGCTGCGGAAAATGGAAAAAAGGTAATGACCAAGGCCCAAAGAGAGCAGAGAAAAAAGAAGATCCGCACCAGGGCACTGGTTATTATACTGGCTTCTCTTGCCGTGCTTCTGTTGGTTTTAATTGGTATCTATCACTGGGTTGTGGACCATTATGTGGAAAAACTCAATATCGTTACCGAGGAAACCGGGCTTATTTTTGAAACCGATCATCCGGAAACGGAAGAAGTGGTGGAATTGAACGGTGAAATGGATGCAAACAATCTTCCCTTGATCTGTGATACCAAAAATGTGAAAAACATTTTACTCCTTGCGGTGGACAGCCGCGGAAAAGAAGCAGGCCTTTCTGATTCTATGATCCTGCTTTCCATCAACCGCAAGACGGAAAAGATCGTTCTTTGCTCTTTTCTGAGAGATATTTTGGCGCATTTTCCCGAAGAGCCCAAAAGCCCCATGTCCGGAAAATACAGTAAATTGACCCACGCCCATTCCTACGGCGGCCCGGAGCTTACCATGGCAGTATTGAAGGAAACCTTCAATATCGATGTGGAATATTATGCGAAGATCAATTTCTACTCCTTTATTGAAATGATTGATGTGATGGGAGGAGTAGATATCTATATGACCTCTTCCGAGATCTGGTGGATCAATGATGACTTTTTAAAACGCGATGAGACCCTGGAGATTTTCTCCGATTATAAGAAAACGCCTATTCCGGGTGGAGAAGGAATGAAGCACCTGAACGGACTTCAGGCTTTGGGCCATGCCAGAAACCGAACCATCGGTTCTGATTTTGCCCGTACCCAAAGACAGAGAAACCTCTTGGAAGCGATGGCGAAAAAGGCAACGACACTTTCTCTTTCTCAGCTGAATCAGCTTTTAAATTCCATTCTTCCCATGATCACGACCAATATGCCAAAGAGTATGATCAAGGAATTCATCGGCGATGTGCCTTCTTATCTGACCTATGAGGTAGCAAGCACTCGCATCCCGGGAGACGGACTTTATACTTCCAAGGATTACAGCCTTGTTCCCGATTTGGAGAAAAACTGTATGATTCTTTATGAAGAGATCTACGGAGAAAAACCGAAGGGAAAAGAATAAAGAAAAAAGGATGTGTTGAGTTTTCGGCACATCCTTTTGTTGTATAAGGAATATTGGCCAAGTGTTATGAATAACACTTGGCCAATAATTTTTCATAAAAACAGCAGGTTTATTTTTGCTTTATTATAAATTTTTCATTGTTTAACATTGAGTTGCAAAAAAGAAATAGCATCAAGCTCACTATCAAATTTAGAATTAAAACATAAATTACCATTGAAATAGCACTCGTTCCAACCAAAATTGACTTAAGTAGAACAATAACATTATATATCGGAATTGACAATGAAGAGAAACTTGGAATATTACTTGGCGAGGAAACAATAACTGCACTCAATAATCCGGGAATCAAAGTGATAATAGTCGAAATTGATTGACCTTCTTTTATCGAGTGAGAAGACAAACTAATTATAGAGAAAATAACCGTAGCCAAAAAAGTTAATGAAATAATGAGCAAGAAAAACGAAATATATTCTTCAATTGAGTAGAAAAAATTCAAGTCTATTGCATCAAAAACTTTTGAAGATACAATGATTGAAATAAAATAACCGGCAACTGATATAACAGCTGAAAAGGTTCCCACCACTATAATTGTCAGCATTTTTGAAATCAATATAACTCTTCGCGATGTTTGCGTTATTAATAACGATTCCATTGTATTTCTTTCTTTTTCTCCAGCAAAAATATCCACCGAGATGCTACTAATTCCAGAAAAAAGAAACATCGTGATAAACATAGGAATCATTAAAAATAACTGACTATTTGGAGAAATATCAGTAGTTGTTGTTGAGATTTTTTTGATCTCAACAGAATGCAGTTGAGATACGATATCATACTGTTTTTCATTTACTTTTTGATATGCATTTGAAAGAATATCTGATAAAGCAATTGAGGTGCTACTGTATGAATTATACTTTATATCTACAGAATATCCTTCCGTTGTTTTATTTATCACTAAAACAATAAAGACTTTTTCTTCTTTCAAAGAATTATCTGCTTGAGTTTCATCCGAAATATTGATGTCATTTAACTTAATATTTGGGAAACAATCCTCTACAAGAGCCTTTTTTTCTTCTTTAGAGATGTTTCCGATAACTGCTATGGGAAGATCTGATTTTAGTAACTCTGAACCAGACTCTATTTGTATTCCCAAAACAATGTAAATTAAGGGAAAAACTATCAGGGGCATTAGAATTGCAACAACTACTTTTTTATCTCTAACTATACATAAAAGTTCTTTTTTTAGAATAAAGTATACTTTCTTCATTTTTTACACCTTATCCCATCAACAAAGTATTTATATATTTCCTCAATGCTATTCGTTCCTGTCCTTTGTTTCAAATTCTCTACGCTATCTGCTGCTATTATCCTTCCATGGTCCAACAATACTAAATCTTCGCAGAGTTTTTCTAATTCATTCATATTATGACTGGTAATTACAACAGTATTACCAGCCTTTTTGTAGTTCAAAATAAAGTTATGAATATCAATAATTGAATCAATATCCAACCCTGTTGAAGGTTCGTCTAACAACAATAAAGAAGGGTTGTGAATTGTAGTTTTTGCAAATAACACCTTTTGTCTCATTCCTCTTGAAAAAGATGAAACTTGCCTATATAAATACGATGTCATATTAAACTTTTTTGCCATTTCAATAATGAGATCATCAATTTTTTTCGGATCCACATTTTGAAGTTTTGCATAAAAATATATATTTTCATAGGCAGTTAACTTATCATATAGCGAACAATCTCCACCTAACATTAATCCAAACACTTTTCGAGCGAGAAATTGATCTTTTGAAATGTCAAGATCGTCTATGAATATTTTTCCTGAATCAGATTGAAGTATGGTTGATATTATTCTCATTAATGTTGTTTTACCCGACCCATTAGCTCCAATTATTCCTGTAACTTTCCCTTTACGGATATTTAGAGATATATTTTTTAAAACCACTTGATTATGAAAGCTTTTTGTAAGATTTTCAATAACAATCATAAAGATTCCTCACTCAACACATTAGAAAGACTTTGCCTACTCAAAATGCAATCAATAAAATATAATTTATAATGAAGAATAATTAGCGTTTTATGATATTATCTTGCGATATTATAAAGCACAAATACTGCGATACATGCCCATGCAACCCAAAAGCCCATAATAACCCTCCTTTCATGTTATGAATTTGAATAGACAAAGCCTTTCCAATATGCTGATTATTCTATCGATCGTCTACTAAAATATTAGTACACGATACTATTATACAGTATTATTTTAGTATGTCAATAGAAACGCAGGAATATTATAGTAAAATCCTTAAAAAAAAGGAGATTTTGAGAATGAACAGGATTAGAGATCTGCGGGAAGATCGCGACTTGAGACAAATAGATGTGGCACTTGCTACTGAGATCGATCAAAAAACACTGTCTAATTATGAAACAGGAAAAACAAATCCTGACAGCACTGCTCTTATTCGTTTAGCAGATTTTTTTCATGTCAGTATCGATTACTTGGTGGGGAGAATTGATACCCCTCTTGATGGCAAGAAGGATATTTCAAAAAAAATCGACGCTATTCAAAAAGAGCTGAATGACATAAAAACTTTTTTATCGTAAAAAGCAAAAAAAGGGAGACGCTAAGGATGCGTCTTCCTTTTTCTATAGATATAAAATGACACCTTCTATTTGAAAGTATCATAGTGGGTTCCCTGTTTAAGATAATATTTATAAAAATGGTTAGTGATATTCTGTGCTTTTCGCACAGAGTG
>JAZUOK010000093.1:0-2544 GCA_045604665.1 Eubacteriales bacterium
GAGGCCAAGCGGTCTTAGGAAGACAAGGCATATTATCAACTTCTTGGCTCACAGAACGACATGGCTACGATCCGACTTGGTTTTGGAGACCGCTGCTCTACCAACTGAGCTATACCCCTATATATTATTTTGCCCTGCAAAATTTTGGTGGGCCTTCAGGGACTTGAACCCCGGACCGACCGGTTATGAGCCGGCTGCTCTGACCAACTGAGCTAAAGGCCCATATCTGAAATTTTGCACGAATTATTCTAACAAAAAAAAGCCCTTTTGTCAAGGGCTTTTTTAATGATTTATTTTTTTCTGTAATTGTTATTTTGCTGTTCTCTTCCGGAAGAAGGTCTTTTTTGAGAAGGGGTTGCTCGATATGCTTCCCTCTTTTGCGAAGCGGCAGAAGAGGTCCTTCTTTGTCCGGAAGGATTCCCTCTGTTTTGAGGAGCAACGGACTTGGTACGATACTTTTCGGGAACCTTTGCAACCGCCTTATGGGCAGGTGCATTTTTTCTTCCCTTCGGAGTTTCCAAAGCCTCCGCTTCCCCCTGCAGTACCTGGAATCCTGCTTGAAGGGCTCTGCGCATTCTTCTCATTCGCGCTTGATTGGCTTTTTGTTCCGCCTGACGAACCTTTTTCATTCTCTTCTTTTCCATTTCCATCATTTCGGAAATGATGCGATTTCTCTCACGGTTGCGCTTACGGTACTGATCATAGAGAACATAGAAAAGATAAAGCACATAGAAAACCGCTGCAAGGATCGCCAAAATCAAAATAACCTTTGCAGGACCTCGAGAAAAGAAACTCTTCACAGCATCCCAAGCTACAAGTCCTCTGGAAAGGCCGATGTTGCTTTGTGCCACAAGAGGAACGGTTCCAATCTCCTCCCCTTGATAGAACACCTTGATCTGTCCGTAAGTGGTTCCCTCAATGATGGGTGCAGTAAAGGTCTTTTTGTTGGTTTCCACCTTTGTGGTAATTTCAGTTTCCAAATCCGCCTCAATGGGAAGGAGCAATTCCAAATTCTCACCGGTGATGAGAATCATATGATCCACGCCGGATGCAAGACGCACACCGCATTCGCAAATGATCTTGCCGGAAGGAATCACTTCCTGAACAGAGAAGGTATTTTCTGCCCATTCCAAAAGATTCTTGGCATCGCGATAAGAAGAAATATCCGTTCCGTTTTGCTTTTCGCTACGGTCAACACCGCCGGAAACAAGCACCATATATTTGCTGTTTTTCACCTCACGCATGGTTGCGACACAGTATCCTGCACGGGAGGTGTAGCCTGCTACCATTCCGCGGACCCCTTCCATATAATAGTCAGTCACATAGGAGAAAGGCACCAAGGCATTTTTATTGGTATAAACTCTCTCTTTTGTCACATTGGTGGCAGGGATGGTAACCTTTGGAGTTTCCGACAAAAGCATAAAGTCATTGACCCGATAAAGCTCCTTACAAAGAAGCAAAACATCCGAAAGCGTGGTATACATGGTAGCAGAATCCACACCGGTAGGATTGGAATAATAGGTGTTTTCCATTCCCATTTTCTCGGCACGGTCGTTCATCTGTTCTACAAAGGAAGAAATATTGCCCCCTACGGTAGATGCCAGGACCAAAGCCGCATCGTTCGCATTCTGCACCACAAGACCGGAAAGTAAGCTGTCAAAAGGAATGATCTCCCCTGCTTGAAGCTTCATCGATGTACCGCCTGCAGAGGAAAGCATTTCTTCCGTTACGGTTACATTTACATTACCGTTTTTGGCACGGTATTCAAAAGACAAGAGAGAGGTCATCAGTTTGGTGAAGGCGGCAGGATCCAGTCTCCCGTCTGTATTCTTGGAATAGAGGATGTCCTCCGTTTCCAGATTGTATACAACGGCCGCGGCAGAAGCCACCTCCGGTGCGCCTTCAAAAGAAACGGCGGAAACAGGAAAAAGCGACAGCAAAAAAACTGCCGCAAGCAGAGAGCAAATGATTTTTGCGCATTTCTGCTTCATGCTTTCTCCTTCCAGAAAAGAAAAGCCTCTTCCCTATCTTTTCCGATTTGTATTTTTAATTCATCCACGGAAGCAAAACGAACCTCGGGCCTTAAGAATTTGTGAAATTCTACCCTTACTTCTTTTCCGTAAAGATCTCCGTTAAAGTCAAAAAGGTGCGTTTCAGCTAAGATGCGGTCGTCGCAATCCACCGTGGGGCGGCTGCCAACATTACACACACCGAAATGCTCTTTGCCGTCGAATCTGACACGAACGGCATATACGCCTTTTTTAGGCGTAACATACTCCTCCGGAAATGCCTGATTTAATGTGGGAAATCCGATCCGTGCACCAAGGTGCTTTCCGTGAAGCACCGGAAAGCAAATGGAATAAGGTCTGTCCAAAAGCAGGCCTGCTTCCTCCACCTTCCCCTCACCCAAAAGGCGGCGGATTCGGGTAGAAGAAACCGTTTCCCCCTCAAAGCATACAGCATCGGCCGCGAAAACCTCTACTCCCCTTTTTTCCAGATATTTCTTCAAAAAAGAAGCATCTCCGGCACCGTTTTTACCAAAAC